>JAIRZB010000043.1 GCA_031267435.1 Puniceicoccales bacterium
AGTTTTTCTTTTTTTTTACAAAATAGGTAGCTACTATGAGTAGCGTGGAAAATTCTAATGTTCTCCGCAATATGGCTTGCAACATTTTAGGAGGGGTTGGAATAAATTCAATCAAATCAGGAGATTTAACCAAGCCAAGCGGTAGCTATTTGGATCGCCTTAAGAGTGCGCCAAGTGGAGGAATGGCCCAAGCAATATTTAAAAGTAAATTGTCAACGACAGAACTTGTTAAAATGGCCAATAAAGCATTGGACTCGCACATAGCAAACTCATCCGATAAATCTCAGTTTACTGCAGCAAAAGGCACAATAGCAGATATGCGAAAAAAGCAATCTCATGTCAATCACAAACAATTTTTATCGGCCAATCCATTGACACCGCTGCACAAGATTTCCCGTGATGCAACGGCAACTAAAACAAGGAAATTAGGAGAAGGTGGGTTGGGAACCGTGCATCTGGCGGAAGCTAAGGATACGGCATGGGAGACGCAAAAACTTGTTGTCAAAGAAGCCAAAAGTGGAGGTGAAAAAGCTTTGGCAATCGAAGGAAAGGCCGGACAAAGCCTAGCAAATGCATATAATGATATCAACCAAGATACGCCTCTTTCCAGTGTTCAGGGGCTTACCGTAGTGGCGGTTCCCATCATGCAAAATGATGGTACGGTAATCCAAGAAGCGATCAATGGCAATGATGGTGGGGACGCAATATATGGTAAAGCTAACCCCAATGGCACTAGCACACCGCCTATCCAACCCTTTGTCAATAAATTTGTAGATAATCCGCAGAAGGCAATCGAACGGGCCTGTAATTTTGCCCTTGGACTGCATGGAATACACGAAACAGGAGACGTTCATCATGATTTGAAATTGGGAAATATCATGTTTGAAAAACAAGAATTGCCCGGAGGTGTCACTGGAGAAGAATGGGAAATTAGAATTATTGACTTGGGAGCGACTTCCCAAGCAGGACAAATACAAACAATAAATTCACCCAATACGCCACCGGAACATTTTGCTGCTACTGAAAGAGTTAAAGAAATAAGGGCGGATATAGCTCAGAGAGCAAACGCAGGAAATCCCGTAATCGGGGAAGAAAGAAGTAGACTGCAAGCAGAAATTAATGAAGGATTTGCGACTGCTAATAGGCCAAGTTACGATATATATAGCATGGGTACCATGTTGCCAGCGCTGCTTTTTGGGCAAGGAGGCGAAGCATTATCGCGAATGTTCGAGGCACCACAAAATCCCTTGACCGGCGAAATGGAATTGAATTCTTCTTTCATTGCTATGTGCCAACAGCAAGAAATTGAAACAAAAATTGATTTAATGGAAGAGGGTACTGCTAAAACTCAAATGAGTGAATTAAGTAGCAAGCTGAAGGAATTGGATACGCAGTTTAGGAGTAAAGTAAAAAATTTACCTAAAACTCGCTTGGATCACGCTATGCTAAAGAAAACAATTGCAGCTGATGAAGCTAAGCTGACAACACTGAATGAGGGTTCACAAGAGCGAAGGACGCTTCATCGAGACATCTCAAGAAAAAAGCAACAGCTTGAAGGGCTTCACTCATCAATTGATCAGACCGAAAAGTTAGCAGCTGGTATTCGTTCCACAAAAAAAGAAATGGAAAAATTGCTTTCGGACAATTTTCCAGCGGACAAGGCCGATAAAGCTAAGAGAAATGCCCACGCAAAAATACGGCAACACATACTTAGTCAATTTCAACCGATGAATATGGCAATGGAAGAAGCAACAGGGAAAAAATATCCTCCAGAAGTTTTAGGAAGACTTGCGCATATGATAGCGGATTGTCTCGCAATGGATCCTTCAAAACGCCCTACAGCTGAACACGTTTTACTCGGATTGCAAAACATGGGCCTTTCCGAATGGGAACGCGGTAAGTATAATATTGATTTGGGACAGACACAGACACTGACTCTGGGGCAGCAGGACATTCGAAAACAATTTCCATGGATTGGTGCGTGATACATGACAATTGAAATATCCAAATGGTTGCGAAATAGCAAGCTCAATAACAATCAGAAAATTTACAATTCCCTTTTTTTATATTCGATTGAATACCTAAAAGGACGTACTAAAATCATACCTTTTATCGCAAAATACTTGATTTTTTCTTGCCGGATAATGTATTTACATCATTCTAGGAAAGAATGAATCAAGTGCCCCAATCCACCGTAAATGATGCCTACGATTCTTCTAAAATCCAAAAACTCGAGGGCCTCGAAGGTGTGCGCAAACGCCCAGATATGTACATCGGCGATACCCTCGAACGTGGTCTACATCACTGCGTTTTCGAAATCGTCGATAATTCCATCGACGAAGCCCTCGCCGGTCATTGTAAAAATATCACCGTTTCCCTCCATCTCAATGGCTCCTGCTCCATCGAAGATGACGGCCGCGGTATCCCCGTCGATATTCACCCCAAATACCAAATTCCTGCCCTCGAACTCGTTATGACGAACCTCCACGCCGGCGGTAAATTCGGTAAAGGCGCCTACCAGGTTTCCGGTGGTCTTCACGGCGTCGGCGCAAAGTGCGTCAATGCAGTCTCGGAAACCTTTGAAGTGGAAGTCCGACGGGATGGCCATGTCCACTATATGGCATTCTCGCGGGGAAAAACAACACAGAAAATGATCATCACCGGCGATACAACGAAAACGGGTACCAAAATTATTTTTACTCCCGATCCAGAAATTTTTACGGAAACGCGGGAATTCCGCTATGATATCCTCGCTAAACGCCTCCGCGAACTCGCTTTTCTTAACCCTGGTATCACCATCGCCATCAATGACGAACGCAACGATAAACGGGAAGTCTTTAACTTTAAAAATGGCATCGCCGAATACGTCGAATTCCTCGATCGCGGGAAAATTCCTATCCATGATAACGTGATCGCCTTTTCCGCTTTCACTACGCCGGAAAGTCAAAGCGGTACTGTGACCGTCGACATCGCCATGCAATATAACGATTCCTACAACGATCAGATCTATGCCTATGCCAATTCTATCCATAATATCGAGGGTGGTACCCACCTATCGGGCTTTCGCACTGCGCTTACCCGCGCCATCAATAGTTTTGCCAAAGCCAATAATCTACTCAAAGAAAAGGATCCCACGCTCACCGGCGATGACGTCCGCGAAGGACTGACGGCGGTTATCTCCGTAAAAGTTCCCGAACCGCGCTTCGAAGGCCAAACCAAAACTAAACTTTCCAATAGCGAAGTGGATGGTATCGTCCAAAAAATCGTCGGCGATCATCTAAAATATGCCTTTGAAACGACCGCCGGCCTCGGGAAAAAAATTATCGATAAATGTCTCAGCGCCGCCCGCGCCCGCGAAGCTGCCCGTAAGGCCCGGGAAACGGTCCGCAAAAGTGCCCTGACGGGAGGCGGTCTTCCAGGAAAATTGGCCGATTGCTCCGAAAAAGATCCGGCCAAATGCGAGCTATTCATCGTGGAAGGAGATTCGGCGGGCGGTTCCGCTAAGCAGGGACGTAAACGCTCCATACAGGCCATTCTTCCCCTATTTGGAAAAATTATTAATGTGGAAAAATCGCGCTTGGACAAAGTCCTTAGCAGCGAAGCTATTCGTATGGTCATCACCGCCTGTGGAACGGGAATCGGTAATCGCGACGAAATGGGCGGTTTCGATGCAAACAAATGCCGCTACCATAAAATCATTATCATGACCGATGCGGACGTGGATGGCTCGCATATTCAAACACTTTTGCTCACATTTTTTTTCCGCCAAATGCGTGGACTCATCGATAATGGCTACGTCTACATCGCCCAACCGCCGCTCTATAAAATTAAGCGTCGTAAAAAGGAACGCTACGTGGACAACGATAACGAATTGAATAAAATTCTTCTCGAGCTGGGAACGGAGGATGTAACATTGACTCGAACGGCCGATAATTACTGTTTCGCGCCGGAAGTGGTCGCTAAAATTATTGATATTTTCTCGAAAATCGAGGCATTGGGTACCAGTATTTTGCGTCACGGCTGCCCCCTACCGCTCTACCTCGACCAGCACCGCCAGGATTTCACACTCCCTCGCTTTATCGCACGCATTCGCTCGGGCAATGAAGAATCCTTTAAATTTCTTTTTGATGAAAGCGAGCGGCTGAGTTTTTACATGGAATACGCCATCGTGGATGATATTTTTGAGGGTTCAACGACCCGGGAAATCGAAGTCGATGGCACAAAAATTCGTCAGCGCATTACGGTCCACGAAATTTTCGAAACGACACAGTTGAAACATTTATTGGAACAATTGACCAACCTTGGTATTGATCTAAGCACCTTTGAAACGACGAAGCACTCTCGCTACCACATCGTCGAACACATGGGGACGGAGCAGGAGAACATTTTGGAGATGTATTCCGGATTGGAGATGGTTTCTAAGATTCGGGAACTGGGGCGTCGCGGTCTATCGATTCAGCGCTACAAAGGGTTGGGCGAAATGAACCCCAAACAACTCTTCGAAACGACGATGGATCCTGGGACACGAAAGTTGCTCAAAGTATCCATCGAAGATGCAGCAGCAGCGGATTCCGTATTTTCCATGCTCATGGGCGAAGATGTGGCCATTCGCCGTGCCTTCATCGAGGACAATGCCCTCAACGCTACCCATATCGATGCCTGAAAGCGGGGCAAAAGCATAAAACGGAGACATTTTTTTTGACGCGACGTTCGCCCCTCCCTCATACCTCTAGTCTTGTCGTCCTTCTTTCCGGCGTCAAGCATTTTTTTATAAAACCGAGAACAGCGCCCGCAATGCTGCCCATATCGATGCCTGAAAGCGGGGCAAAAGCATAAAACGGAGACATTTTTTTGACGCGACGTTCGCCCCTCCCTCATGCCTCTAGTCTTGTCGTCCTTCTTTCCGGCGTCAAGTACTTTTTTATAAAAAATAGAATCATTTATCAAACAATAAATGAGGATCCCATGACAATACGGGTTCTTTCCGTCTGGGGGCACTTACAAGAATAAATGTTAGGAATTAAATTTATATTGCTTCCTACCTCTTTATCGCCCATATCAGTGGGCGATAATTTTTATTTTATTTTTATTGTTTTTTAAAATTTCGTCCCTATGATAGGAAAAGTCCTAGTGGTGAAAAGGAATTATTATGTCTACAAATTTATTGGCAATCGTTGCACTACTCCCTATTTTGGTGGCACTCGTGTTGATGGTCGGCTTGCGTTGGGGAGCCGCAAAGGCAATGATCATCGCCTGGTTAACCTGCGCCCTCGCTGCCCTATTCGTTTGGCACCTCCCTTTGCTCTACGTTACAGCGCTTAGTCTACAGGGAGTCATCAGCGCGACCAGTGTCCTCATCATCGTCTTCGGCGCCCTGCTTATTCTCCATACACTCCAATATTCCGGCGCCATGGAAACCATCCAATACGGCATGCGAAGCATTAGTAAGGATATGCGCATCCAGGCTATTATCATCGGATATATGTTTAGCGCTTTCATCGAAGGCGCATCCGGATTTGGTACCCCGGCAGCATTGGCAGCTCCATTACTGCTCGCCCTCGGGTTTCCTCCCCTAGCGGCAGCCATTCTCTGCATTACCCTTAATTCTTTCCCCGTTACCTTTGGCGCCGTGGGTACTCCCATTATTACGGGTTTTGGCGCCTCTTTGCAGGCTTTAATCGAACGGGCAGTCGCCCAGGGAATCTTCCAATCCGATGCTCACTTTTTCAAAGTTATCGGACAAATCGTAACCCTTATGCATATTCCCATGATTTTTATCCTTCCCATCTTTACCCTGGGATTTATTACCCGATTTTTCGGTCCCAATCGCTCCTGGAAAGAAGGTTTTGCTGCCTGGAAATTTTGTATATTTGCTGCCGTAGCCTTTATTATCCCATTTCTGCTCATCGCATGGTTTGTGGGGCCAGAAATTCCTTCCATGGCAGGTGGCTTGATCGGCCTATCCATTATTATGTTCGGAGCTCGGTACGGATTTTGTATTCCCAAGGAAACATGGACCTTCGGCGAAATTTCCAAATGGGAAAAAGATTGGCTAGGCAATATTGCCTTCGATACCAAGAAAGAACTTAGGCCGCAAATGAGCCAATTTATGGCTTGGCTACCCTATGTTTTTATCGGTGTCATTCTCGTACTTACCCGCATCGATGCACTACCTTTAAAGGATGCGTTCAACCGATACGGCATCATTACTTTTAACAATATTCTGGGCTACGAAGGTGTGAATGAAAACAGTATCAAACTGCTCTATTTACCGGGAACGGTACCTTTCATGCTCATCGCTATTCTAACCATTTTCATACATTGTATGCCCCTGAAGAAAGTCGCAAAAGCATGGATCGAAACACTTTCTAAAATGAAAACGGCAACGATTTCTCTCTGCGCATCGGTGGCTTTGGTCAAAATCTTTCAGGGCTCCGGAAATTTTACTAATCCGGATCTAATCGCTCAATTGGCATCAGATGGCGTCGATCCTCGCATTTTATCCATGCCACGAGCCATGGCCGAAGCTATTGCCGGTATCATGGGCCCGATTTGGCCGATGTTTGCGTCCTATGTGGGCGGCCTGGGAGCTTTTATCACCGGCTCTAACACCGTTTCCAATATCCTTTTCGCTCAATTTCAATGGGATGTTGCGGAATTGCAAAATCTTTCCAAAATCGTCATCCTTGCCGCCCAGGGTGCAGGTGGTGCCATGGGGCATATGATTTGCATCCACAATATCGTAGCCGTATGCGCCGTTCTGGGCCTATCGAATCGAGAAGGAGATATTCTTAAAAAAACTTTTTGGCCATTCCTACTCTATGGTCTCTCCGTCGGTATCGTGGCCTATGTCCTCATCACCATCGGCTATTCCACATTTTAAAATAAAATAAACGATGCATAGGGAAAAACATTAACAAGAAATTAAAAAATCTCCACATTTTACTCAAAAAATCCAAACATACTCCGTCCCCTTCCCTATGGCTCTCACCTTCGTTGCTTTTAGCCATATTGTTAAGTATTTTTAGTTCATCGATTTTCCCTATGTACAGGCTAAAATTTTTTTCCTTGCCTTCCATCGTTCTGCGCACTCCTCACATATTCAAATTGTATCCTCTAATTTATTTATAGGAGAAAAGTGTGATCACATTTTCAATATGTCGTGTCTGCGGGAACAAATCGAAGGGTTGGACGCGATGGATTACATAGTTATGCCGGAGTAAAAATTGCATATCGCGGGCCTGCGTATCCGGACTACAGGAGATATATACAATTTTTTTTGGCAAAAAACATGTCAACTGCCGTAGGAATAATTCGCTGCAACCCTTGCGCGGTGGATCAAGTATAACCGCTGTTTTTTCGGCTTCAGGTAAGACTCCGGCGAAAATATTTTCCGAGGAACCGGCAATAAACTGAACGTTACTCACGCAATTATTCACTGCATTTTGCCGAGCAAGTTGAATGGCGCGTTCATTGATTTCGATTCCCGTAATCGCTCCAAATTTTTGACTACCACAAATCCCAAAAACACCAACGCCGCAGTACATGTCGAGTAAAAATTCGACACCTTCACCGGATGATTCACGGATAATATAATCCACAAAACGCGGTAAAATGTACGGGTTATTTTGAAAAAATTCTCCCGCACAAACCTGGAATACCCATGGGCCAATACGCTGGGCAATAATTTTCGATGGATTTGTCTCGATACCGTCCTCCGTGTCGCGAAGCAGTAAAGTTCCTCCGGATCTAAAAGTTTTTTGAAGAATTTCCTGGCGCAAAATTTTGAGTTTTTCATTAATTCCACTCATTCCGATGCAGCAGTGCTCCACATCCACGATGGCGAAACGGCTATTTATTTTTAGGAATCCGATATTTTTAGCGCCCTTTTCGAAATGGGGCGTTAGCTTCGAACGGTAGTAATAAATTTGCTCCGTACCAATGGTCAGTGCAACTTCGACATTAATATTGGCTAATTTTTGTAATAATTCCTTGACCTGTTGCTGTTTGAGCCCAAGCTGCATTTTATAGCTTAGATGCTGGTATTGGCAACCGCCACAAATTCCAAACAGCGGACATCTCGGTATAACACGTTCGGAGGAAGGCTCTAAAATTTCGACAAGATCCGCCTGAGAATAATTGCTATGGTTGCGATAAATACGACAGCGAATGCGCTCACCGATGGCCACATTCGGAACCATAACAACCCAACCGTTATGGCGGCCAATGCCAAATCCGAGATTGGTGATATTTTCAATTTGCAATTCAAGCTCCGTATGATATTCGAAGGGAAATGGATTAAATTTTCGCGGCACAATGTGCATTTTCAGGATGTAAACAAAGGAAATTTTTTAATAAAGTGGAAAATGAGTATGGGGCCTAGCCTTTAAAAATAAAAATTGTATCGGAACATTTCGCCCATTGCCCTAACCCTATTCGCAATAAAGATGAACTTTTGTCCACCATTGAATATCTTTTTTGTAAATTCTCGACAAAAAAAACATTCATTTAATAGTAAGACCATAATCCATTCAAAAATTAATGGGTGCATGGAGAGTAAACCCAATAGGGCAATTTTTCAAAACTTCAGCACGGCGGCCAAATCATTGGCTTACCGGCTAAAAGATGGACATGCAAATGGGGAACGCTTTCCCCGGCATCGGGACCGTTATTAATTACCACACGAAACCCTTTCGATAAGCCGTGA
The DNA here is from genome assembly GCA_031267435.1 of Puniceicoccales bacterium. GTDB lineage: Bacteria > Verrucomicrobiota > Verrucomicrobiia > Opitutales > LL51 > LL51. The sequence goes on from JAIRZB010000043.1 coordinate 8,708, forward strand.
GTCTGTGCGAATTTTTGTGCCATCAAAAGTAAGGATCCCAAAATTGACACATCGCTTTCCTGAACCTCCGCAAGCCGAAGAATATTTTTTTTCGGAATAATCAGGACATGTACCGGCGCTCCGGGATTAATATCCCGGATTACGATGCATTGCCCATCCTCCATGAGGATTTCGGCTGGAATTTCGCGGTCAATAATTTTTTGAAAAATATCTTTTTCATCATTTGGATTCATTGAAATAGGGAATAAAATCCTAAAATTTTTTTCCAATACAAATTTTTCTTTTCTTTTTCGTTTCAGCTCTATGCTGGAAGATGTGTTGAGAAATATATCGATAATTTTCCGTAGCGCTTTGCGATCCTGTGTGCCGTTGTCAGTGAGTATGCTCCACGGATTCACGGCACAGAATATAGTTTATGAAAATAAAATTGCTGCCTATGTGGAAGATCGCATAATCACAACGCAGCAGATTCATCAGGAGGCTACTCGTTCGGAAATTAGCCTTCAAAAAGCTTTGGATGCGCTATCCGAAAAAATTATTATCGTCAAAGAATTTGATCGCATGCACGGACAGATACCGACGAACCTTGTGAAACAAGAGTACGACAAAATAAAAAACCGTTTCGGCGACAACCATGAGAAGTTCATATGTACTCTGGCGCAAAAAGGAAAAACGGAACAAAGTTTTAAAAATGAGGTCCGCGAAAATACCATCATAAGAACTATGTATGATCACAATGTGACCAGGCCTAGCATAGCGAGTCCACGGGACATTCAAGATTACTACGACACCCATAAATCCGAGCTAAAGCAGGAGCGGCAGATAAGCTTTGATCAAATTGAGACCAGGAAAGAAAATCAGAAGTCGATCGAAGAAATTAAAAATTACATAAAAAACGGAGGTGATTATGAGGAAATTTTCCAACATTTATCAAAAATCCCAGATGTTAAGGTGAATCGAGACGACGGCCTTCCCTACGCAGATATTTTGCCAATGGTGGCGCAAAAAGTGGAAACGATAGCATTAAATTCTTTTAGTGATGAGAGTATGGAAATTAGCGACCATATTATGTTTTTTGGCCTAAGAAAAATTGAAGAGGAGCATCCTCTAACGCTAGCCGAGGCAAATGGCCGCGTTGAACGAATTTTATTGGACAAACGCTATCGACGACTGCGTCAGGATTGGCTTGATAGTTTACGAAAAAAGGCCTATTATATCGTGTTATAGCTGTGTTTATTTTTCTTATAAAAAGGATTTTTTTAATGTTTCCGGTTTTTTTTGCGGTAACATTTTTGACATTTTTGCTTATTTATTTTGTTCCCGGCGGGCCATTCGATACGGAAAAGGAGATGCCCATTGAAATTCGCCGACAATTAAATGAAAAATATGGCCTTGATGAACCGGTTCTGGTTCAATATGGCCGTTATATCGGCAATGTTTTTATGGGAGATTTTGGTCCATCATACAAGTATATAGGGTGGAATGTTGCGGAATTGATTGGATCGAAGGCGCGTATCAGTTTCGAATTGGGAGTATACGGCATGTTGCTTGCATTATTTCTAGGGATTTTGGTTGGCGTTTCTTGCGTTCGCTTTCCCGGGACCATCGATCGAGGACTAAGTTTTTTGGTAACGCTAGGTGTTTGTTTACCGGCCTTCGTCGTCGGCCCCCTACTGATGTATATCTTAGGCGTACGACTGCGATGGGTTCATGTCGCCGGTTGGGATCAGTGGAGCGATAAAATTCTTCCCACGCTGACGATTGGAATCCTATACGCATCCTATATCGCTCGCCTAATGAAAAGTGCATTGGGTAAGGCTTTGGATCAACCTTATATTATGGCAGCACGGGCACGTGGATTGAGCGAGTGGAGAATTTTTTTTGTACACGCCCTGCGCAATGTTTTGCTACCCGTTGTGGCATATATGGGGCCGACGTTTGCAGGAATCATTAGTGGAGCAATTGTAACGGAAACTGTTTTTCAAATTCCGGGTCTAGGCCGTCTTTTCATCCAAGCAATTAATAACCGTGACCACATGCTCATTCTGGGAATTGTAAATTTTTACGCTCTAGCGATTATGGTTTGCAATACGATTGCCGATTGTGTCCAAGCCTGGTTAAACCCTAAAATTCGCTTGCAATGATTGTCGATAATTTTACGAAATCTATCATTATTTTAGCTTGCGGAAATCGCAAGAATTTATATTTACCCTGCAAGCTTTAGGAGTATGTTTAGTAAAGTTTTAGGAAAATCAATTTTATCGATCGTCGTTTTATTATGGTCTTTTTGGAGTTTAATTCCCCTTAGCGATCGTCCTTTTAACGATTTTATTGCCCATCGTGCGACGACGCAAATTAATGAGTTTTCCGGGTTACTTTCGCAGGCAAAATTGCGGGTACAACTCAAGCAATCGCCCTCTATTTTTGTTGCATTGAAAGACATTGCCCGAATTGAAAAAATTGATCTCTCCTCTTATTTTCCGGATATCAAGTTACAGGACATTAAAAATCTCGATAAAAAGAACAAAATCTTGATGGATACGTTACTGCGGGAATCCAAAGGACGTCTCAAACAGGGACTCGATCTCAAGGGTGGCATCGCGTTTACTTTAAAAATTGAGGACAATTCAATCAAAGAAAAAGATTTAAATTTGCGGCGAAGTCAGCTTGAAAAAGCGGCCCAAATTATGCGTCATCGCCTCGATGGTATGGGCGTTGCTGAACCGGTCATTCGCGCGCGCGGCGACGATGAAATCGAGATTCAGTTACCGGGAATTTCTATGCAAGATAATCCGGAAATTGTTGATGCGGTAAAGCGTCCGGCAAAATTGGAATTCCGGCTGGTACACGAAGATCGTCCGCGTAGTTTAGATCCCCAGACAATACCTATCGGCTATGAATTATTATTTTCCGAGTCGGAGAATTACCAAACCGATGAAATGGAAATGACCCCCTATTACGTCAAAAAGATTCCAGAAATTACCGGTAAAATGGTAAAAAATGCCCATGCCGTCCTAAATCAATACGGTGGGTTTGAAATTAGTCTCGAAATGAAATCACCGGAAGGCGTCGATCGATTCGCCAAGATTACGAAGGATAATATTGGCCGTTTACTGGGAATCGTTCTCGATGGAAAATTATACTCAGCACCGCGCATTAACTGTGAAATTCCCAATGGCACGGCAAGTATTTCGGGACATTTTTCCCAACGTGAGGCACTCGAATTGGCTAACGTTCTCAATAATCCTTTAGAATTTGAACTTATTCTAACGGAAACTCAAGAAATCGGACCTTCCCTTGCCGAAGATGCGAAAAGAAGTTCTACGTATGCAACACTTTTAGGCGTGGGACTAGTGATTTTATTTATGATCGCCTACTACCGCACATCGGGATTAGTCGCCGTCTTCACCGTTCTCGCCAATATACTCATTGTTCTCGGGCTTATGGCGATGATTGAAGCAACTTTGACCCTACCCGGCGTAGCCGCATTGGTTTTAACTGCGGGCATGGGAGTCGATTCGAATATTTTGATTTTTGAGCGCATGCGCGAGGAATTAGCCCTGGGAAAACGAATACGTACGGCACTTACAACGGGCTACGAAAGGGCATTTTCAACGATTTTCGATGCCAACATTACAACATTACTTTCCGCACTCATTTTGATTTGGCTAGGAACGGGACCTGTTCGTGGATTTGGAGTAATTTTAGCAATTGGTATTTTTGCAACCATGTTCTGCGCCCTGGTTTTAAACCGCGCACTAATGACAATTTTGATTAATTTAGGCGTTGAAAATCTACTGAAAAAACATAGCGGCAAAGTTGGGAAGTTCGATTTCATGGCCAAGCGAAAGGTAGCGTACGTCGTATCCTTGATTGTCATCGGATTGGGATTACTTGCATTTGTAATTCGTGGCAATGGCATCTACGGCATCGATTTTACGGGTGGCGATGAAATGACGCTCCAATTTGTAGAAAAACTGAATACCAACGATATTGAACGGTTAGCTAAGGAAAATGATATCGACGAAGTCGGAACGGTATACCGCAAAAATGTTAAGGATTCTGGAGAAGTTTTATGCCTGCAGACAAAGGCAGGGAAAGGAAAATTACTATTTCAGAAACTGACCAATCAGTATCCACAAGCCCAATTAAAAATCATACACGAATCGAGCATCGGATCTTCGATGAGTAAAAAAATTAAATGGAATGCACTTTGCGCAGTAGTGGTTTCCCTACTGATGATTCTCATTTATATTGCCCTACGGTTTGAGATAGGATTCGGCATGGGAGCGCTGATTTCAACTATCCACGACATCGCAGCGACGGTTGGCATTTACCTGCTTCTAGGTCGACAATTTTCGGCACCGATGATCGCGGCCATTTTAATGATCATTGGCTATTCGCTCAATGATACCATTGTTGTTTTTGATCGCATTCGCGAAGAACTGCATTTCAATCCAACGGCTTCACTGAAAGAAATTGTTAACTATTCCATCAATTGCACCCTGTCGAGGACGATTTTGACCAGTTTCACAACGCTTTTGGCGGTATTGGCTCTGTATTGTTTCGGAGCAGGAGCCATCAATGATTTGGCGCTCATTTTTATCATTGGCATTTTTGTGGGAACCTATTCTTCCATTTTCATTGCGGCCCCCATTTTTTACCGATGGCACAGAGGCAACCGTCGCACCGTTGAAATAAAGTAAAAAAATTTCGACAATAAATAACCCTACCCATACTCCGGGTAGGATACTAAAAAAAGCATCTGAACACAGTCTTTATTACTCGGCTAGTCCGAGAAAGTTTTGTCATACAATCTTTTATTATCCCTTCCTGCGTCTCCAGTCTTAGCTTTTCAAGTTTCTTTATTTTCACTTTAAATTACAAAGTATGAGGCTATTGCTAAAATAAAGTCTTGCTAATTTTTTTTAAAATAAATGAATGGAGCAGGGATTAAATATTTTTGGCAAAAGGTCGTACAGTGAAGTGGAAATTTTTGGATTGCGATAGGGATCAAAGGGATTTCCTGGCTGCCCAACTAGGTATTTCAAAAATTATGAGCGCCATTCTCCTCCAGCGAGGGGTTGAAAAAGTGACCGATGCGGAGCACTTTATTACGCCTAAAATTTCCGACTTAGAGGATCCCTTTTTAGTCAAGAATATGGATTCCGCTGTTGCCCTATTAGATCGACATGTGCAACGAAAATCGATTATTTCCATCATCGGGGACTACGATGTGGATGGCATTACGAGTATGGCATTGCTCGTCGACGTATTAAAAAGATTTGGCATCTATCCACGGTATTTTGTTCCGCGACGGTTTTCAGAGGGCTATGGCATGTCAAAGGAAATTGTCCATCGCATGCTCAAAAAAAGTAATCCCAGTCTCGTCATCGCGTTGGATTGCGGCACTAACTCCGTGGATGAAATCCGCTTCCTTGCTAAAAAAGGTATCGAGGTTCTGGTTATCGATCATCATACGCTGACAACGAATCAGAAGCCAGTTGGAACAATCATCAATCCCCATTTGGCTGAGCATAATATTTCGTTGAAGTCCATGTGTGCCGTAGGTTTAGTTTTCAAGTTTGCGCATGCATTTTTAAAACATCGGCGGGAACAGAATGATGAGCAAGCCTTTGCCATCCGCCTTAAAAGTTATTTCGATATCGTTGCCCTTGGCACAATTGCCGATATGATGCCCGTGCGCCATGAGAATCGCATCATTGTGAAATACGGACTACAAAGTTTTGCAAAGGAGCGTCGTCCGGGACTCGATGCCCTCTGCGCCGTTTCTAATATTCCTCCCGGACAAGTCATTACTCAGGCTGATGTTTCCTTTAAATTAGCGCCACGCATCAATGTGAGTGGACGGCTATCCGATGCTCTATTGCCCGTGGAGCTGCTGATGACGAGCGATACTTCCGAGGCCATAGCGATGGCTAAAAAAATTGATCGGATGAATCGGGAACGACAGCGCATTGAATATGCGGTCACCATAGAAGCGAAAAAAATGGTTCAGGAATACTATCTAAATGATCCGGGCATTGTGCTTTTTAATTCGGATTGGCATTCGGGAGTGGTTGGTATTGTTGCCGGAAAGCTAGCGAAGGAATATGGTCGTCCTGCCATTGTTATGTCTTTGGAACGCGGTATGGCGAAGGGTTCCGGACGGAGTGCAAATATTAACTTAGTCGATATTTTGACAGAATGTGCAATTCACACCGAGGATTGGGGCGGGCATAAAATGGCCGTAGGGATTGCTTTAAAGCCGAAAAACGTCAACATATTTCGCAATGCATTTAATCGGGCAATTTTACAACTCCACAATGAAACTCAAGTTTTCGAGGAAGAAATTGAAGTTGCCTATATTGTGGGCAAAAACGATATCGATGAATCCTTTACCAAGGAATTAGAAAATTACTTGCAGCCCTACGGCCAGCAAAACGAGGAACCTATTTTTTGCATCCGGAATGTTCGCTTTACAGATAACACGGAATTTTTTGGCATCGATAGAAAGCATTTTCGTTTTTGGATTGAGCGTAAAGATAAGCCATGGCTATGCGGGATTGCCTGGGATATGGCTTCCCATTTTCCCGAGCACAATCGCGACATTGACGTACTGGTATGCATTGCCTTTGATTTTTGGAACAACGAACGATTTCTTCTTTTACGTCTCATTGACTGGCATTATTCTCTTTAATAATTTCGCAGTATTTTTACTGAGCATTTTTTCGATAAATCACTTAATTTTTTAGATCAATCGGAAAATAAATTAGGGGCAAAAAAAATATTGACAAATAAAAAAATTCCTGCGACAAACATACCGCAATGAAAAATATATTTATAATTTCAAATGTGTTATTGTTTTCAACAATTATTTATGGCAGTGACCAGTTCCCTATGCCGAAAAAAAATGAACCCACTGCGCCCATTGATCCCGTGGTAGAAAAGCCACATAAAAGCGGTGAATATAGCATCGCAGCTTTACTGGCGTCAAATGAAGAACAAGATGCAGCCAAGAAGAATACCATTCCAGCTTCATTTGGTTGCCAGGATGGGAAGTCCGCCCTTCAGGAATGGCGTACGGTAAAAAGTTGCTATCTATCAAGCAACCAGAAGCCCGGTCAAGGCATAAGCTCAGTGATTTCACATAAATATTTAGATAACCCAACGACGTCCCGCACGGTCTCTGATTTATCAGAAGGTTCGAAGAACGGTCAAGGCGTGAGCCCGGCGGCTTCCCGTTATTGTTCGGATGACACTGAAGACTCCTCGTGTTATTGTTCGGATGACGCTAAAGACTCCTTGCGTTATAGTGAGGATGACGCTAAAGACTCCTTGCGTTATAGGGCTTATGACGATGAAGACTTCTTGTGTTATAGTGAGGATGACGCTGAAGACTCCTTGTGTTATAGGGCTTATGCCGTTGAAAAGGCTCGTCAAGAAAAATGTGATAATATGTCCACCATTCAAGGCGAATTACCTCCAGGTATAGTGTTGTATGACACGCCTCCATTTGGGAGATGTGGCTTCTTTGGTGTCTTGATCCTCAAAGCCCTCAAAGAGCAACCCAATGCATCAGCGATCCACACTTCCAAAAAACAATTAATCTCACTCCTTAGGAACATAGCCGCCCAAATCAGGCATGATCTTGAAAATCCGCAAGATGATGATGCAGCGCTACGAATTACGGTTCTGACACTCGTTTATGGGATAACCGACATGGAAACGTTTATTAATGACATGATCAATGGAAGGATCATGATGGATGCCGCATTGATTTCATATATAAAAATAGTTTCAGGTTTGGATGTTAAGATAATAAAAGATGATAATATACCGCATTTAAAAGCTATTTCTCCCGAGGGTGCGCTTATTCATTATAGGAAGGATCATTTTATGGTCGCTTTACCGAAAAGTGTAACGCTCATCACATGTCAAGAACAAAATGGCAAAACGTGGCGTTCGCCAGCAGGATTGCCTGTTTGTCTCCAGGAAGAGGCTGTTTCCAAAGAAAATTAGGATAAACTTAACTTTCCTATTCTATCCGGAATATCCGGATAGAATGAATTGCATAATGGGTTACGAAAGACATGATGATGCTTTGGATGCGGATTGTAGTTTCCATGAAAGTTATTTTTCATGAAGGCTACATGTTGGAAGCTCCATATTGGATCTTCCGCATTCCATGGAATCATATCGAACAAATATACCAGGCATTCTATCCTTTTTTGCGCGAAGGCTTAGATAAATTTGATTTTTTCAACAAAAAACCTTCCCGTTTTCAATGGGCATAGGTACCGTATAAAAAGCAATTCGAATCCCCAGGATACCCTGCATCAGCGGCACATATGTTTCGAATTGATTAAAAAAATCTAAAAAAATACCCAGGCAATGATCGAGAAATGTAGTCTTGCGATTAAAAGGAGTTAAAAATACCAAAAATAATAACAAAAAAATACAACTAAACGATTCAACGGGATAGGCATTTAGGAAATACTTCAATGAATTCAGTTTTATCAGGATAATCCTGCGGCTGTACATTTTCCGTTTCCGAACGATGGCGTAATGTAAGAAACTCTCCAGCATTTTGAAACCAATTAATCGGAAATTCTTTCGCTAACTGTAGCCATGTATGCTCTAGCCCACCTTCATATTTCTCCGCTTCATCCAAGTAACGCTCAAAATATAACCGAATTTTTTCCCTTAAATTACCATCATTGCTATTCGAATTTTTGGAAAATTGATGCGCAATTTCTAGTAATGTCTTATCAACTTCCACCTCATCAGATTGCGGTGTCTCCCCCTGCAGTAAATAGGATGGACTGACATGAAATAACTGGGCGATCTTTTCAATAACAGCACGCGTCCCCGGTACTCTTCCATTGCGCCAGGTGCTAATCGTAGATATGGCCGCCCCCGTCACCTCACTCACATCTTTCAATGCTAGGTTATGATACCCCAATAATAATCGGAATCGTAAACCGAATCCGCTATCCCTATCTTTATCACGCTCCACGGCCATTCCCATAAAATTTTTTCATTTTGAGTAGAATTTTTTTGACTCTTTGCCCAAAAGTGTAATTATTACACTCCAGTTTGCGGAAATGAGTCCCATATTCTTCTCTCAAGATAAGGTTTTGGAAATTTTTGCAACACTAAGTTGGTCATATTTGAAAATTTGTGCATTCCATGGAAAGTTCGGCCGAAAAACTAATAAAGTATGTACTCGAAAAACTCGAAGCGGAACCTGTCGAGGAAAGAGTGCGACTTTATGATGTTTTAGCGGGCTTTATGCCCGATGAAGAAGCCAGTTCAAAATTGAGAGAATGCTCGGAAGAATTACGCCAAATTGACTTAAAAATTCAAGGTCTTAAATCTTTCTTTTTTTTAACTAATAAACATGAGAACTACGAATGTAAATGCTGAATATTTCCGTTTCATGGTCCCAGATCAGGAATGGTTTTCACCAAAAGAGATGGCTAGTATTGTTGGGAAAACAGATCAATACATCCGTGATGCGTTTGATAATCAAAAAATCCTAGGACACATCGCCAATGGTCGTTCCCCACGCGGTCAAGAAAAACGTAAAACATATCAAATCCATCGTGATGGTGTTCTCCTCTATCTACTAGAAACGGCAAATTACTCCCCGGAAGATTTCGCAGAACGTATTGCAGAAATCATCCGCTCTAAGCCAGAAACGACACTCAAAAAAATAAAAATGACTGTCGATAATCTCCTCACAAAGTGGAATTAGCTATTTTGATGAGCTTTTCTTTCCGAAAGGAAAAAATATCGTGGCGTGCAACAATGATATGATCGATAAAACGAATACCCAAAGATTCGGAAATTTTTTCGATTCTCTTCGTTACTAGATGATCATGATCGGAAGGCACGGAACTACCGGATGGATGGTTATGGGCAATAATGATGGCACTGGCATGCCGAAACAACGCACATTCAATAATTTTTCGTGGATAAGCGTTGGTACGATCGACCACGCCTTCTTCAAGTCGAACCACTCCATCCCTTAGTAACTCCAAACGCGCATTCAAAAGCGCAATTTCGAAAACTTCTCTTTTACTATCCCTAAGCCGCAATCGCCAAAATCGCTCCAGTTGATCATAATTATCTAGAATACAAACGTTGAGTTCAAGATTTTCTCCTAGATAGATCTCCATAAATGTTTTAATGATTTTAAAAGCAAGCGGTGCAACGGTTCCTATGCCCTTTACCTCCGCTAATTCATGGACATCGGCATCAAAAATAGCACAGATGGAACCAAACTTTTGGAGCAATGCTCTAGCCTGAGACTTAACATCTTTCCGCGGCAAGCAAAGGGTAAGAAATAGTTCGATAATTTCATGTTCTGCAAATCCGACAAAACCAGACTTTGCAAAACGCTCGCGTAAACGCAAGCGATGTCCTGCACAATCTTTAGACAACCCCATATGTGTGAGTCAACTGCAAATCATAAAAGAAATCAAGCTTTTATTTGCTTTGCATAGCACAATTCGATGAATAATAAGCATCCACACCCTAAAGCACTGTAGCACAAATGAGTATTTAGAGATTGGCATGGTTTTTTCGAATGAAAATGCCATTCGCGTTGCTCCGTTGCCAAAAAGCAATAGCATGGATTTGTCAAATTATAAAAAAACGAATCGAACCGAAAGCGTAAAAAGGTGCAAATGGCCCTATTTGCCATTCTCCCTTGCAACCGACGCTTTTACATTACACTTAAAACGGCTTTGCTCTGCCAAAAAATTTTCTCCTTTACAAAAAAACTTGTCCTGGGATGTTTTTTGCATATATTTAGGCCGCATGCAGTGTGGATGAGTGTTTAAAAATTTGCATGGTTTCCCCCGAATGGGCACCATTTGCCAGGACGGGTGGCCTTGGTGACTGCGTCGCCTCGCTTTCGAAATTTATTGCCCAGTTAGGTCACGAAGTCAAAGTCATTCTTCCTAAATATGCCTCCATCGTACTTCCCGCCAGCACCATCGAACACCTGCAACCTGTGATTGTCAATATGGGCTACGGCACCGAATACGGTAAGATTTGGGAATATAAAATGGACAATTTATCCATTTATTTCATTGAGTTTGAACGCTATTTCGATCGCGATGGCATCTATTCCGATAACGATGGCGATTTCTCCGATAATCCCGAGCGCTTCGCATTCCTATCGCGTATGGCCATTGATTTGTGTTACCATTTAAATTGGATTCCGGACGTCATCCACGGACACGACTGGACAACGGGACTTATTCCAGTGATGCTGGATACAACCGAACGCAACAAGCCAATGGGACATTGCGGTTTCGTTCTTACAATTCATAACTTGCAGCACCACGGCTATGCGCCAAAATCAATTCTCAATTTCCTCGGTATTCCGCATCATGTCTTTCGTGCCGATGGGGTTGAGGCCTTTGACCAGGTAAATATGATGAAAGCTGGCATCTACTTCGCCACCAAATTAACCACGGTCAGTGAAAATTACGCCAAAGAAATTCAACAACCGGAATTCGGTTGTGGTCTAGATTCTCCTTTAAAATTTCGCGCCGGCGATCTCACTGGCATTCGCAATGGCATCGACGAATACCTATGGTCTCCGGAAACTGATCCATTCTTGCCCGTAAAATTTTCACCAACAAATCTGAGTGGTAAAGCGATTTGCAAAAAAAAACTACAAACCTATTGCAACTTTGCTAGGGAGCGCAAAACACCCCTATTCGGTATTGTTTCACGCCTCTACGAGCAAAAGGGACTTGATATTTTTGCAAATATCTTACCCAATCTTCTGGAAAACCTTACCATTCAGGTGGTACTTTTGGGCAGTGGTGACCATTTTTTAGAATCTCGGTTTATTCAAATTGCAAAAAAATACTACGAACGCTGTTTCGTGCACATTGGTTTTCACGAAACGCTATCCCATTTAATTGAAGCGGGCGCCGATTTTTTTATAATGCCAAGCCGCTTTGAACCCTGCGGGTTAAATCAGATGTACTCCATGCGCTATGGAACACTTCCGATTGCGCGCGCAACGGGAGGACTCAAGGATACAATTCAACATTTTTCCGGTTCAACTGGAACGGGATTTCTATTCCAGGATCTAACGGATTCCGCACTCTACAACACAATTCGCTGGACATGCGATCTCTATAGAAATGCGCCCGAGGTAGTGACGATATTGCGAAAGAATGCCATGAGGCAAGACTTTTCCTGGAATACCTCCGCAAAAAAATACATCGACGTCTACCGTTGGGCGCGGAAATAATTTCGTTGATATGGACTAAATCGAAAATCCAAATAGCTCAACACAACCCATAATACACCCGTTGGGGTAGTCTTATTATCATATTTATTATTGCAAGCCAAATAATACGGAATAGCCGAATGCCATTGCAGCTGCGCATTTAGTGATTTCTTCACAATTGCAATGGCGATCGTAATTCTATTCCTCCCTATCAGGCGGAAAGCTTCCCGTTTCTCCATTCCTATGGGGAAATTCGATACCCAATTTGCCTAAATTTTTTTCCTCAGCAATTCCTAGTGCCGTTTCAGGGGTGATCGTAATCGTTCCATCGGATAATTTTTCAATTGCAGTCTCTTCCATTTTTAATGGAATAATTGATCGTCCTTCGCTGGAAAGCTCCATGGCTTCCTCCAATTCCGATTGAACAATATCGCCATAGTCCGTTGCATCTTTCGCAGGGACTAGCTTAGGATTTAAATACAGCTCACCATTTTCATACCAAACAACATATCCTTCCCGAATAAGCCAATCTAACATTCCTAAAACTTCCGTTTCCGATAAGTGATTCGCTTCGATGTAATCCCTTTTTAGCACCGTCAAATCAGCTTTTGCTAATGGCTCTAAAAATGCAATGAGCGACTGAATACCCGATTCAAACACATCATTCTCCCTACGGAATTTGCGTTTCGCCGAACAGACATAGGAAATACCATTTTTTCCCTTACGGTAAATGCCAAAGTCAACACGGCGGAAACGATTGCGTAAATTATTTGCCGTATCGAGTGGAAATTGACGTTGGCGTTGCAGAATAAATTGTATCTCACGTGCAATGCCAGAGGAAGGCATCGATATGCTATTTACACCGGAAATACGAACGGTTGTCATTTCCCGTAAAATGCGATCCTTGTAATATTTCAATAAATAATTTTTCACGCCATCCAGTGAATTTAGGGGTTCCAAATCGGTTATGGTTTCATCAATGGCCTTCGGCGTATAGGTTACTTTGCGACTCATCTGTTGAAGCCAACTTTGAATATCTGCTTCATCTTTAGTTGTTTCGATTTTCACAACAAAACGCTCGAAGGGCATCGAAAAAATTTCCGCATTGAAATGGTCGCGTAAAATGGTCCTATACTTGTGATAGTTAGGAGCAGATAGTAATTTTTTCGTTACCCCGCAGCGATGGACACAAGTAAAACGTCCCCTAGGCGGCTCCATTGCTTCCTCATGCACATCAAAAAATTCATCCGCATGGTGATGAATCATATGAGCCATGGCCTCATGTTCCGACTCGAATACAAGATTATCCAGCAACGACAAATAAAGGGGGGCAACGACACCTTCGGCATTTGGTTTGCGGCGGATAGTAACGACATAGCGCTCGGGTTTCTGTAAAATTAATCTCGCAACAGTAAATAACTCATAGGTTTTGCAATTTTTACACATTTCCTCCACAAGTAAATCGAACGGCTTGTCTTCCGGATAAAATTGGATGTCAAAGGGAGGAGAAAATACTCGGTGCTCGCGATATTCCCGTGGGCGAGGCCTAAAAGGCCGTCGTTCTTGGTCACGCTTTTCCCAATTATTCGTTCCAGTCTGTCCAGAATGGGTATCGTTGAACGGTTTCGATTGCCGATCATCGGAACGTTCTTTATTAAAATAATTGGATCGGCGATCATTATTGAAACGGCGATTAGGAAAAACACGTTCCGTCTTCGGCGAATCCGTATCACTCCAACGCGTACCAAATGTCAAGTTCGCCAAATCGTTAAGATCGGCCACAATGCTTGCACTAGACGCCGCTGCCCCATCCCCAGCCGTTACTGCTTCCGTCTGCTTACCACACTCGGCTGGCACAAACACCTCTTCCCACTGACTATCTTTAGTTTCATCATTTATATTCATTTTGATGCCCTTGCTCCAAAATTCTAATTGAATAATTCTAATTGGATGACACTATACTTTAAATTTTTAACAATAACTCAATCTTATTCGTATCATATGGGTGGTAATTTTTGTCACAAACAACAAAATATTTCGTAAATTACTTTACTTTATAAAAAACGCCCATTAGGCTAGATTCACATTTCCTTTTCCATTCGCTTGAACAATAAAGATTTACATATCTAATTTTATGTTGATATTTATTGGGTAATATGTCCAAATGTTTTCTCATCGATGGCCTAAATCTTATCTTTCGGTGCTTCTACGGCATTCCATTTTTGAATACGCAAAATTTTCCGACAAATGCTATTTTCGGTGCCATCAAAATTTTAACAAAAATTATTAATTTGGAACACTCACCGTGTGTGGTTATTTTTTTTGATAAGGGTCGCGACCCCAGTCGCCAAGCCCTATTTCCCGAATACAAAGCGAATCGCATAGCAATCCCCGATCCGGTGAAAGTCCAAATTCCCGTTGTAAGAGAATTTGCCTACGCCATGGGCTGTTCCGCTATCGAGCGATCGGGCATCGAAGCGGATGATCTGATCGCCTCATTTGCGAAAAAATACCAGAAGCAATTTGATGAAATTTTTATTTTTAGCACGGATAAAGATTTCGCACAGTGTATTATGGGGAATATTTATCAAATTATCCCAGGAACAAATAAGGATTCTCTTGGAACCCGCATCGATACCCCTGGCGTTATGAAAAAATTTGGCGTGTTACCGGAGCAAATTGTCGACTATCTTGCTCTCGTCGGCGACCAGGCAGATAATATTCCTGGGATTCGTGGCGTTGGCCCCAAAACTGCTAACATCTGGTTGCAGGAGTACGGAAACATTGACCATATTTTAGCAAATGCGAGCCACATAAAACCGGAGCGCTTCCGAGCATTACTCATGGAAGGAGAAGGAACACTGCAACGAAATCGGCAACTCATTACACTCAATCAAAACATCGAGGATATTTATCTGGAACAAAACAAACCCGACGATCAAGCATATAATAGTTTACTGAATTTTTATCAACTCAACTCTTTATTGAAAAAACAATCCCAACGGCAATGCAGCCAGGACAACCTCCTTGAGACATAGAAATTTTTTCATTCTTTCATAAAAATGCCCGGATTGTTGCTCTCCTGCGGTTGACTTTTTTTTATTGCACAAATCTAAAAGAAGTGCAAGGTCCGTTTCCAAGAATTTGTTTATGTCGGATCAATTAAGTGGTAATGTTTTAGTGGTTCAATCAGGATGTGCTTCTTCGGTATCCAATGCCGTACTGAGTGGTATAATTTCCGAGGCCCTTAACTATGAAAATATCGAGGAAATTTACGGTTCACTGGACGGATTTTGTGGTATTTTCAACGACGATCTGATTGATCTTGCAGCCCAATCGCAACAGTCTGTCCGCGACCTTCTATTTTTACCTGGAGCCGCCTTGGGAGCATTCCATTGGGTTGAGCGTTCCAAAGAGGAAATCGAAGCGCTTTTTGATGCATTTAAAAAGCACAATATTCGTTTTTTGTTCATTATCGGCGATATGGAAGCGCAATCGATTGCCCTAGAACTATCACAAATCGCCCAGGAGCATCCCTACAAGATCAATATTATTTCCATTCCCGAGACAATTAACAATCATTTTCCAATTACTGACCATTGTCTCGGCTATGGCAGCGCAAGTAAGTTGATTGCGACTGTCGTCTGTGAAATATCTGTATACGCTTCGGCCATCGCCAATCATGATCTGATTAATATTATAGAAATCACAGCCAATGGTTCCGATTGGCTGATTGCCAGTTCCATGCTCGCGCAGTTGCGCAATGGTAGTGGTTATGCACCGCATATCCTGCTCTTTCCTTCCAAGGAATTTTCCGAAGAAAAATTTTTAAAGGATGTGCAAAATGTTCTCAAATCAGAAAGTCATTGCATTGTCGTAACCGGGGAATCTTTGGTCAATGAATCCGGAAACTACATTACGCATAAATCAATGGATGTTGCTGAAAAACTAAAAACGATCATAGAAGAATCTCTGGAAGTGCGTGTTTTAGTGACAAAACTAGGATCTTTGCAGTGCGCATCTACCCATTGTTTATCCAAAGTAGACATTGATGAAGCCTATGAATCAGGGGTAAAAGCGGTTGACTTTGTCATGGATGGAATTAGCGGTAAAATGATGACAATTTTACGTTCAGAAACTAGCCGCTACGGCGTTGAATACGGCATTGTCGATTTAGAAAACGTTCTCAATCATAAAAAAACGTTTCCGGAACATTGGTTTAACGGAGACGGAACCTTAAACAACAATTTCATTAAATACGCCCAACCGCTAATACAAGGGACTATCACCGTTGCCAATGACAATGGATTACCACGATTTTCACCTTTAAAAAAGTAGTGTTTTCCGACACATGGCAAGGACTTTTAAGGTGAACAAAAGACAATTTCGGGAGAGGTGACAGAGTGGCCGATTGTGCAACACTGGAAATGTTGTGTACCGGTAACGGTACCGAGGGTTCGAATCCCTCCCTCTCCGCCAGAAGATATTGTTTGGAAAATATCAAAATTATCGTATCCTAATTTTTCGACGGAAATGATTTGACAACGACATGCCTTGATTTGGTTATTACTCTTCATGGATAAATCTTTTTTAAAATATTTGTTAGGGGGAGGGCTTATTTTCGGTGGTGAAACATTTGCAACGCTAATGGATTCAGATCCCAGGGAAAATCTAGTAACCATGCTTAGCCAGCAAAGTCTCCCCATGTTATTACTTTTCCAAAGAATAGTAGATTGTTTGGGTTCTCTTCCCGGTACAGATGAAGTAAAAGAATCGGCTATGGGCCGATTTCTAGAAACAGATTTAGAAACAAACAGGGAGAGACTGAAAAGTATGGTAGCAGAAGAAGAAAAAATGGTAGCAAAAGAAAAAAGAATACAAGCTTTAAAAGCACAATTTGAAAAGGAATTTGAAGAAAAAGATGAAGAAATTAGG
>JAIRZB010000068.1 GCA_031267435.1 Puniceicoccales bacterium
TTTACGTGGGTAAATTCCGAATCTTTGGTAAATATTTTATTTATATAAATATTGACAAATTAACAATTATGCCTAGTATGATGTAAACATTTAACGTGTTTTATATCAAATATAAAGAAAGGTGTAAAAATGAATAGAATAAATATTTTTAGGAATAAATCATTGAAAAGTGCCATGCTGGGCAGTTTTCTATTGGGCAGTTTTGCGTTTTCCCATCTCCAGGCCAGTGACAGTTCGCTCATTGATGCGGTTTTTGCTGACGATGTGGCAAGGGTGCGCCAGTTGATTGACAATGGTACCAATCCAAATGAGAGAGATAGGTTTGGCAATACGGCATTGTGGGGTGCGCAGACTCCGGAAATGGTCGACATACTGTGCGATGCAGGAGTCGATGTCGACGCGCAAAACAATCGTGGCAATACGGTCTTGCTTGATACCGTAACCACAGGGGAGCCATCCATAGAAATCGTAGAAGCACTATTGAAGCACGATGCTGATCTAGACATAGCCAATCAAGAAGGCCGTACACCCAGTGCAATGGTAGAAAAAATAATTGATGGAAGTAAGTTTGTTAATGGTGATTCCGCTTCCGAGAGTGAAAAAGAAACATATAGGAAAATCTCAAAGTTATTCGAACAACAGAAGAGTTGGAAAAAAAAGCTACCTGCAGCAACTCCGATCATTGATGCAATAGATGACGGCAAGAATCAGGAAGCAATGGATTTGATCCGGGGAGGTGGAAATCTCGATGAGAAAGATTTGGGTGGTAATACGCCATTGCACTTGGCGGATACTCCGGAAATGGTTAGTCTATTGTGCAAGAATGGAGCCAACGTCAACGCGCGAAACAAAGATGGCAATACACCGTTGCATGCCGCTGTGATAAGTATCGCCTCGAATATGATGACAAAAGAGCCCGTGGAAGACCTTCAAAATCGCGCTATAGAACGCATACGTATACTATATGATTACAATGCTGACCCAAAAATAAAAAACGGAAAAGGTGAGACCCCATTGTCAACAGCACAAAAAGCAATTAAATATGGTACAGTTATGGTCCTTGGGGGTGCGAGGGTGTCACTAAAAGGTGAAAAGAAAGAGGCCTATAAAGAAGTCTTAAAGCATCTATTAGAACCTTTACTTCCGAAGGCGATAGCGGATAGCGATGAAGAAGAAATGCGCCAGTGGATCGACGTAGGTATCAATCTGCAGAAAAAAGATGCAGAGGGCAATACGCTATTGCACCATGCGACTACTGGAGGCATGATTTACCTCCTGATCGATGCCGGGCTTGAAGTCGATGCGAAAAACAAGCAAGAGCAAACTCCCTTGAATTTTGCTCTATACGGCGAAAATTTTTGGGCTCTATACGACAAGAATCGGAATGATCTGAAGATGGAGCGCATAGAGGCACTATTGGAGAGCAATGCTTCAATAGAGATAGCGGATAAAAGCGGACATACCCCATTATCCCGCATGGTAAAAGTAATAGATCCAAGAAATTCAGCCGTAAAAAGCATGTCACCAATACTACTCCAAAGTCGCACGGGTCAAGATCTAAAGTTAACCCTAGCAGCAAAAGTGGTCTGTTGGAAAATTTTGGAAATGTTTAAAGATTTTCATAAGGGGACTGTTGAAAAATTCTATCCTAAAGCTTCCACTGAGCAATATTTAGTCCATCTTAAAGCATTCTATCCTAGATCTAAGTATCCTACTCCTTCAGAAAGTCCTGAAGATTTCTTTACCACTTTTGAAAAATACTATTATTTATATTTTCTTAAGCAACATTCTAAACTTGTTAAAGAATTCAATCATGAAGTTTTCTTTAAGCAATAAAATGACTTTTTGGCCTTTGTCGCAGAGTTCGCCGGTCAAAGAAATCAATCAAAGCACTCCCTTGGAGAGTGCTTTTTTGTTTGTTGGATAACTGGCGGATGTTCCGAAAATGTTCCTTTCGTAGGGTAGCTATTTTTTTATAAAATTCTGGACTTTTTCCGAGTTTTATACACTTTAGTCTCCGCTTATGGCAATAATCCCCGAATTTTTGAGAGAACTAATGATCGCGCGTTCGCCTTCTGGACATGAATTTGAAGCGCAAAAAGTAATCGATCGATACATGGCGAAGGCCGTCGACGAGTATCGAAAAGATACCATCGGTAACCGTTTTGCAGTCCTCAAAACAAATGACCAAAACCCAATGCTTATGCTCTCCGGTCATATGGATGAATTGGGTTTTTCTGTAACCTATATCGACGAAAAAGGGTTTCTTTCCTTCGATACCATTGGTGGCCATGATCGTGGCATTATCCCTGGACGCCGTGTCAGAATTTTAAGTCAAAATGGCGATGTGCTCGGCATTACCGGTAAACGGGCAATCCATCTTCTCGACGATGATGAGGTAAATAAGGTTCCGAAACTTCATGAACTGTGGATCGATATCGGTGCAAAATCCGAGGAAGAAGCTAAAAAACTTGTACGTATTGGTGATCCTGTCGTTTACGAAACCCCGGAAACAGCCGTTATTAACGACACCGATAACATTACCGGCCGCGCATTTGACGATAAGGCGGGAGCCTATATCGTAATGGAAGTCATTCGCCGACTCATTGGAGAAAAATATTCTTTGAATTGCAATATTACCGCCGTCGCTTCGGCTCAGGAGGAAGTCGGTACCCGCGGCGCAATCAATGCTGCCTATTCCTGTATGCCCACCGTAGGCATCGCGGTTGATGTGGGCCATGCGACGGATTTTCCAGACTGCAATAATAAACGATTTTCGAAGATCGAACTCGGCGCAGGCCCGATTGTTACCCGTGGCGTCAATATTAATCCGATCATTTTTGATCGTATCATTGAATGTGCAGAAAAGAACAATATTCCATATCAAATCGAATCGGAGACACGTCCAACGGGTACCGATGCGCGCTCCATGCAGGTTACGCGGGGAGGAGTTCCAACGGGGCTCATTTCGGTCCCATTGCGCTACATGCATACGCCGGTCGAAACGGCTAATCTCGAGGATATCGAAAATATCATTCGCCTCATCTGTGCCTTCGCATGCTCCCTAAAACCGGAGGATCGCTTCGAATTCTAGATTTGCTTATTGTTGAAACAAAGTAAAATATTGACAAGTCTTCATTGAAAATATTAGAAATTAGGGCTCGTTCTCGGGCCTATTCCACGGTTGCCTGTTTTTATGGGATTTAAAAGCTTGCTAGGCGTTTCTATCTAAAAAAACAAGATATTCGTCAACTATTGGACAATTATTGCTTTATATTTTTCCAAATTCATTGATTGTTGTGACACCGTTACGCACATTTTGAGCGGCAACTTCTTTTAGCGATATGAGACCATTTCGGACAGCCAATACATGTAACTCATCCAGCGGCAAACGTTTACGAATGCCATTGCGGATATCAAGCGCTAGGGGCAACCATTCGTAAATGCCGAAGCGTCCTTTATAACCCTTGCCGTCGCACTGGGCGCAGCCTCGACCGTGGTAGATTTTTGTAAATCCATAGGGTTCAAATTTTTTTTTATCCTCATCGGTCATGGGCATTTCTTCTTTGCAATTTAGGCAAATGTGCCGCAACAGGCGTTGAGCTACAATGCCTTTTACCGTATCTGCGATTAGATAGGGATCAATTTCCATGTCGACGAGTCGCGTTATCGCACTGGGCGCATCATTGGTATGGAGCGTCCCGAGTACGAGATGACCCGTTAGCGCCGCTTGAATTGCAATTTTTGCCGTAATCGTATCGCGCAGCTCACCGACGAGGATCTTATCGGGATCGTGGCGCAAAAAAGCACGCAAAGCGCTGTCGAAGGTGAGGCCAACTTCATCGCGAACGTTGACCTGAACCATACCTTCGGTTTCGTATTCCACGGGATCTTCAACCGTTACAATTTTCGTTTCCTCATCATTAATTTCATTGAGTGCGCTGTAGAGCGTCGTGGTTTTACCGCTCCCCGTTGGGCCTGTCGTCAAAATAATGCCCGATCCGGAGTTCAGTGCCTGGCGGAATTCCACTAAAATTTCCGGTGCAATACCGATTTCATCCAAATTAAAGTGCCACGAGCCCTGGTCTAAAACACGGAGTACGACACTTTCGCCGTATTGTGTGGGTAAAGTGGAGACACGAAAATCGACGGGCCGTTCTAGGCAGGTTCGCACGATATGGCCATCCTGGGGGAGGCGTTTTTCGGCGAGGTCGAGATTGGCGAGGGTTTTAACGCGGGAGATAATAGCATCGCCCAGGCTACGCTCGGGTGCCGGTAATTCGATGAGTACGCCATCGATGCGCAAACGAATGAGTACGCTATTGGCAAACGTTTCAAAATGGACATCGGACGCCATTTTTTTGACGGCGTATTCGAGCACATGGTCCACGAAACGTATAATGGGAAATTCCGTATCCTCTGGCATGATTCTTCATAGCAGACTAGTAGGAGACAAATTTTTCACAAGTAAAAAGCGTGTAATTGGAATACTTTTCCATTGAAATTCGTTGCAATGAAATTATTTCAACAAATGGCATGAAAAATGAAATTCTTTCGATGAAAAGTGGAATTTTTTCGGATGATCGATGGGGCGTTGGATTTTTTTCACGGGGAGTAATTTACGGAGAAAATTCACAAAAAAATCAGTCCGCTGGGTTGCGGGCCGATTGATTTAATATTTCCTCTTCGATTTACCATGCTGTCGATGATGATTCTTGTCCTGACTCAGTTGGGTCGTCTGGTTGCACACCTTCGCGTCTTGCCTTCATGTGAGCTGCAATCACATCTAGCATACCACCACCACCTCTTGATGATGGATTTAACTTATCTAATAACAATCGACCCGCCTCCTGAACTGCTGCTAGCATTTTCATACGATTAGCTTCTTCTAGTATGCCGCCCTCTTTTGCTTTATTAAGGATATCCTTTTGACTTGCGAGATCATCTTTCAACGTTTGCAAACTTTTTTGCTCTTCCGGCTTAGCACAAGATCCGAGTTCACCAATTTGCGCTTTGAGCTCTGAATATTTTGCTGTCAACTCAGATTGGGCGTCTGCCGACAGTGGAGCAGTACTATCGTTCATTTTTCTCAAAGATTCTTCAATTTGTCCCAAACTCTCATTGGCGCTATGAATCAAGGCATCATCCGTCACAACTTTCCTCAGTGCAACGCCCTGCTTAATCAAATCCAAATGATTCGGTGCATCGGTTTATGGCAGCGGCGACGGTTTGGGAGCATTCGGATCCACCTTCCTCAGGTTAAAGCCTTCTGCACCGCCCTTCCTAATCAAATCCGAAAGACTCGGTGTCGCTGCCGAACGAGGTGGCGGCGGCGGCGGCGGCGGAGGAGGCGGTGGTGGCGGCGGAGGAGGAGGAGGAGGAGGCGGCGGCGGCGGCGGTACCCCTGGAGGCGGCGGCGGTGTATCTGGAGGCGGAGGCGCTTTCGGCGCTTTCGGCGGTATTTTTTTCAGGTTTTCTCTTGCTGCTTGGACTGCATCATTTGTCATCGGCGGATGTCCTGGTACTCCTCCTACTGGTCTTCTTGGGGCTGGTGCCGATTGGTTTTTCAAAGTCAAGGTATTGCCTTCTAGCTGTAAGGGGGAGTTGCTTTCGCTAGACATCTTTCGTATTTGTTCTTTTTGGCCCTCGGTTCCATGTTGAAGTGTTGTGTTTAAGTCATGAAGCATAGCCGTCTTGTCGCCTTCGGAAGTTCCAGGCTTTTGTATTTGAGCGTATATATTCTCCATTGTTTTCGGCGTCATATTTCCAACCATGGACAGTTCTACAAGACGCTTTTGTACCTCAGGGTGTTCCGATGTTGTGGCCGCATCAATTTGTTCTTGGATTCCGGCCATTTCCGATTTATCCCCTTTATCCCTTGCGGATTGCAGAGACTCAAATAGATTGTCTAGGTTTTTAACTTCACTTGCAATTTCCTTGGGCAGATCGGAGTCCTTATTGCCAGGAATTTTACTCTGGCTATAATGATCGATTTGTTGTTGTAGTGGAACAAATTCACCACCATCGGTATCAACAGAAATCGTCGGAATGTTAAGCTTGTCGAAAACTTCAGGATTTTCATCCTTTAGTTTTGAGAGCAGCATTGCCGTAGTATCTAAGGAACTGTTCGGAAGTTTTGCTCCCGCTGGAAGACTTTTAGCGAAACCTATAATTGTTGCGTGAATTGCATCTTTTTCCTCACCGGATAGGTGCTTGGATCCGGAGAGTATGGTTTCAAGGTGTGAAAGTGCTGCTGGAAGATTGGGATTATTTATTGTGGTCTGTTGTGAAATCTCAGAATAAATTGAACTTACATCCGGGGTATGAACTCCTGGTGGATGGCCAGCAGTAGCTTGAACTATGTTACCCTCTGTACATTGGGCCGTCATGACTGATTTTTGGCACAATCCCTTCATTTTTTCCGGATCATTAAGAAATTGCTCGCGGACCCCTTCTGGTATAGACGATAACATAGCGCAGATAAATTTTTTCGCCCGTTCCCGATTGCCGTCGGGACAATGTTCTTGGATAAGCGTATCCACTGTTGTGCCTGGAGGCAGGGCCTTATTTATTTTATCCTCCAATTCAGCAATTTGCTCTGAAGAAAGTTTGCGCATGTCAACTTCGGCTCCAACAAATTCAAGTCTGTTTTCACTGACTCTTGCTCCCAGTTCTCCTAGTTCTGGTGTGCCTTCCGTTCCACCGGTTCCACCTACGCTTCCTGTTCCTCCGGTTGGTGGCTTTGTTCCTTCGGTTGGTAGCTTTGTTCCTTCGGTTGGTAGCCTACCTTCAGTTCCACCTGGATTTCCTGGTTGATTATTATAATTATTTATTGTGGTATTATTTATTATGGATATATGCGGTTGCATTGGCGGTTGCCCCCCTCCCGTTCCAAGTCCTCCTGATGAGCTTCCCGATCCTTCCGTTTCAACTCCTGTTGATGACCTTCTCGGTCCTTTCGTTTCAAGTCCTCCTGATGAGCTTTCCGGTCCTTCCGTTTCAACTCCTCCTGATGAGCTTTCCGGTCCTTTCGGTGGCTTGGTGTCCGTTGGTGTGGGTATAAGATTTTGATAGCACTTAAAAAGTGTCTCTTGCGATAATTTCGGATCCTCTTTCATGTACTTTTTATCGGGGTCAGTTGCATTTTCCAAAAATGCCACCATGCGATCGCTTTGAATTAAAGCCTCGCGTGCTTGGGGAGGACATTTCATAAAAGCAATTATGGCCATGGCCTGTCTCTGCGGATTTCCGGATATTCTTTTCATAAAGTCCGGCATACTTTTACCGGACCTTCCCATTGCGTCCATGAGGGCCATGCATTCTCTTTTAGAAAGGCGTACCTCTCCCTCTACCTTGCTATCTGTTCCTGTTTCTAATCTAATTTTACCATCAACGGCACGAAGATTGGCTTGCTCGATATGACCAAATAGTTGATTGGCATTTCCTATTCCCTTAGCCTCATTATCTCCACCAGCAATAAGAACATCGGCCATTGCTCGCTCTCGTCCACTTAAACCTCCTACACTCATAAAACCATCCCTAGGGAGTTTATAGTGAAATCGTAAAAAAGATCAAATAAAATTAAATGAGATTTTCACAAGAGTACTTTTGAGGGAGATATTTCACGGAAATGGAACTGTGAAATAATACAATTCATTGGAGAAAAATCCAAAATTTCGTAAAAAACATTTCCAATAAAAATAGCAGCAATCTGAGAAAAAAATTCGCGTAAAATAAAAAGACTAGGCAATCTACGGCACACCCGATTCCTGACGACCGTTGCTTCCTTCCAGACCTGGCGGAGTTAGTCGGCTCTAAAGTTGCATAGTACCCAGTCCAATGAACATTCTAAATTCTTACATGAGCTGTCAACTCAAAATAAATTTTGCTTTTTCGGATCGATTTTAATGGGAGTTAGGGTTTATGAGCGAGTTAATTTTTTCTAAAATCTTGTCATCCGGTAAGCCCAAAGCTTCTCCCAATTCTTTTAGTAAAACAATGAGCTCAGATTGATAAAGGCTCAGTGCAGAGCTTTCTGGCCCGATTTGGAGTAAGTAAACTTCGAGTATTCCGTGATTACTTTCCCGAGTGGCTTTTGCTTTGACAAAATCTTCTTTGGTAATTACAAGATGTTGAGTGACATCCTGATCGTTGAATTGTCCCGTCAGTGTTTTTATAACACAATTCTTTGTGTTTGTATCGTGAAAGTAAGTAGACTGACCAGCAAAATTAACACCATTGCAATTTGGGGTGTGCTTTCCATCGATTGGACGGCGAGGGCGCTCAATATGCGCTAATTGGCAGTATCTATCAAGATCTTCCTGTGTCAAAGGGTTGTTCTCGGAATCCCATAACTTTTTCCTAATGTCTGAGGTTGACGTTTTTTTGTCTTCCTGTGTCAAAGGCCTCTCTTTACTTGAAGGCGAACTTGCATACGCACCGCATGCACTAATTAACGTAATAAATATTGATAATAATTTCATATTTTTCATATAACGCTTATATTTGTCACAAAAATATTTTGCCATGTCAAGCAATTTTTGAAGAAAAATTTTTTATAAAGCAGATGATCAATTTTCTGCCTGAGGTATTTCTTTTATACTTTTAATTTCCTAATTTTCAATTATCAAGTATCAGATTTTTTAAATATGATCGAAATCTCTTATTCCTCCGGCGATTTGGAACGGAAATGGTACGCGAAATGGCTCGAAAATGATTGCTTTAGGCGGAAAATTTCTCCCCAAAAAGATGCCTATACCATTGTAATCCCTCCGCCCAATGTGACGGGAATTCTTCACATGGGCCATATCCTTAATAATACCATCCAGGACGTCCTAGTCCGCCGCGCAAGGCAGAAAAATCAATCCGCATTCTGGATTCCAGGAACCGATCATGCCGGCATCTCCCTCCAAATTAAGGTTGAAAAAGAACTCGCTAAACAAAATAAAACACGGCACGATGTTGGCCGCGAAACCTTCCTCGATCTCGCCAGGAAATGGCGCGAAAAACATGGTAATATTATCCTCGACCAACTTAAAAAGTTGGGCGTCTCCTGCGACTGGTCCGCCCTAAAATATACCTTGGACTCCGATTACTCCCGAGCCGTACTCGCCACATTCGTGGAATGGTACCGGCGGGGATATATTTATAGGGGTTTGCGGTTCGTGAATTGGTGCCCCGTCAGTATGACCGCGCTCAGTGACGAAGAAGTCATCATGCGCCAACAGAATTCTTCGCTTTATTATGTTCAATACGAAATGGTCGAAAAACCCGGTACATTTATCACCGTTGCGACGACGCGTCCGGAAACGATCATGGGCGATGTGGCGGTTGCCGTACATCCCGCCGACGAACGTTACCAAGATTTTCTAGGGCTCCACTGCTGGCGTCCTATCCGACGGGAAGCCATTCCGATTATTGCCGATGAAGCGGTGCTGAAGGACTTCGGAACGGGAGCGCTGAAAATAACACCGGCCCACGATACGGTAGATTTCGAAATCGGCCGGCGCCACGGATTAGCAGCCATCGGTATAATCGATAAAAATGGAACATTAAATCAATTTGCTGGATTGGAATTCGCGGGTATGGACCGCTTCGAAGCACGCAAAAGAGTGGGGGAGTATTTGAAGAAAAATGGCCTTCTCCTCAAGGAGGAGAACTATGTCAATAGCGTTGGGTTTTCGGAGAGGGCCGGAGTACCCATTGAGCCCATGCTTTCGGAGCAGTGGTTTTTGAGATACCCCTGTGTGGAGGAAGCGAAACGGGCGATACAAAAGGGATTCATTCACTTTCGGCCGGAGCGTTGGGAAAAAACTTATACCTACTGGCTCGACAATATCAAGGATTGGTGTATCAGTCGGCAACTCTGGTGGGGGCATCGCATTCCGGTCTGGTATCGGAAGGGCGAAGATCGAAGCGATCCGCAGAACTGGCACGTATCGGTGGACGGTCCGGAAGATCCCGAAAATTGGGATCAGGATGAGGATGTGTTAGATACGTGGTTTTCTTCGGCGATTTGGCCACTGGCGACTCTGGGTTGGCCCGATGAAAAAGCGATGGCGGAAATGGGTTTTGACTATTTTTATCCCACGGCGGACCTCGTTACGGGACCCGATATTATCTTTTTTTGGGTAGCGCGGATGATCATATCAGGATTAAGTTTACTCGGTGAGGGGGCGCTATCCGACGACGAAATACGTCGGCGTATTCCATTTAAAAACGTTTATTTTACAGGAATTATTCGCGATCATCTGGGGCGGAAGATGTCGAAAAGTTTGGGCAACTCGCCGGATCCTCTGGATCTGATCGAAAAATACGGAGCGGATGGTGTGCGTATCGGCCTCCTATCGATGGCGCCCCATGGTCAGGATATTTTATTTTCCGAGGAACGCGTTGCCCAGGGAAAAAAGCTCTGTACGAAGCTATGGAATTCCTTTTGTTTCCGTCAGCGGAGTGGCATGGCAGGCGACCGGAGTTCCATTGGAGCAATCATCGAACGCATCGATGGCGATGCCCTGGAGGCGAACGATATCGTCATTTTAGAAAAGTTATTCGTCGCGATGGATGGGTTCGAACGGGCAATGGCGGACTACGAATTTAATCGTGCCCTGCAAATTTTATATACTTTTTTCTGGAACGACTACTGCGATTGGTACATCGAAATTTCTAAAATACGCACCAACGGAACGGTTTTGGCTGTGCATGACCTCCTATTGCGCCAGCTGCTGCTATTGTTTCACCCTTTTATTCCTTTTATTACGGAGGAGCTTTGGCAGGGGCACGGTTATGGGACGAAATTTCTGAGCGAAGAGTTTTTAGAGAATGGCGATGAATTGCGCCGTGATTTGTCTAAAATTAATTTTGGGAATGTGGGCGCACTGATCGAAGAAATTGAAGCCATCCGAGAACTGGTGGTTGCGGTGCGGGCATTGAGAGCACAGTTTGGATTGGCATCCCGTCGGGATGTGAAATTTTATTTCAAGGCGGATTCGGCGGCGAAAGCAATAATTGATCGCCATTTACGCGACATAAAGCATTTGCTATTGACAGGATTTTTTGACGAAACAGCGGAAGCTTTACAGTTACCGACGATCGTTGTAGCCTTGGGTTCTATTTATATGGATACGGCGGATAGCCTCGATATTGGGGCGGAGAAGGAGCGCCTGCGGCGGGAACTTAGTGAGCTCGACCGGTTCATCGAAATGAATCAAAAAAAGTTACAAAATGAAGACTTTTTAAGGCGTGCTCCCAAAGAAGTCATTGAGGGAGCGCGGGATCTATTGGCTGAAAATATGACTAAGAAAAAAGAACTGGAAGCGGTATTTGAGGCTCTTGGTGGTGGACCGAGAAATTCGTAGATAAAATAAAATATTGGCAGATTCTGTGGAAATTTTGATAAATATTTCGATTTTGTTTGCGCTTTCCTAGGTCGCCATTTTTAAAATCGTCAAATAATTTTTTAAATTCATAAAAAATACTTAGCAAAGCAATGGGGATTAAAATGTAAATGGTAGCTAGAACTACAATTTCAATTTCTTTTTATTCTCTAAATTCTGAGCCGAGAAGTTGCGAAATTATCGAAGCAATGAAATATATTAATCATTCAACTGGCCGATGTCATATCGCGCGAAATTCTGGATCTTTTATATTGGATGGTTTGCCGCCTTCTATGCGTGAAAAATTAGTGAACGACACAATACGACACAATTATAGTTATCCATAATCTGGTACAAACGTTGTACTTCGGCTTCAATGTTAACTTTCATTTCGAAATGTACACATCGTGAATATCTCGTATTTTTTGAATGAACCCGAGTTCCGGAAGAAATTTTTTTCATAATACAATTTTTCAACCTACAAACATTTGTTTGTAAATAATTTTACAAAAAATATAATGGTACCATGTATACACCACCATTATCATCATTGCAATCATTTGATGTAAATAGTTTGAATGGAGCAATAAAAGGCTGTAGATCGGGTAGTGAAAAAAATTGTACATTACCTAACGGTATGGCAGTCAAGATCACTCCATCAATTCCTCGAAGAAGATTCGGATTTTTTTCGCGTTCTACTGGACTGGAGAAATCATTACATAGGTACGTTGCTGTTGAGATGGGTGAGCAAAAATTTAAACTGAGAATCAGCGGTAGCGGTAGCAAGTATAAAGTGGGTGGCAAGGTAGGTAGCGCACAGAATCGAGAATCCTTTGGCAATGTGTTTGCGGCAATGAAAGCATGCCAGAATTCTGAAGAAAAACTTTCCCTACTCAATCTGATGATATCTCTTGACCCAAGGAGCGCAAGAGAAAAGTTGGTGGAAAATAGTGACGATTTAGGAATTTTTAAAAATCTTCTCGATTCACAGGGTAGACCCGCTATTGCACTCGGCACCCCAGATAAATTTAAGAGGTACCTGGCAAGACTGGCAAGAGAATCAGGAGCGGGGATCAATCCCGCCCAATTTCAAGGAACGATCCAATCGGTCTATGAAAACTTGAAGCTGGGCAGCCTCGGTGGCAAAGTCCACGGTGGAGAACGCAAAAGATTAGGTTTTAGTCAATCCAATTTTGCTAGAACACCAAAAGATATAGACTTTTTACACAGAATAGCTGAAAAGACAAAGTTTTCATATAGTGGTGGGAAAATTTCAGGGACGGCTCCCAATACAACGGTTCAGCAAAACCTATTTTCCACCGAAGCT
This sequence comes from Puniceicoccales bacterium, assembly GCA_031267435.1. Classification (GTDB taxonomy): domain Bacteria; phylum Verrucomicrobiota; class Verrucomicrobiia; order Opitutales; family LL51; genus LL51. The sequence continues at coordinate 12,703 of JAIRZB010000068.1, forward strand.
GAATTTCGTACTGCAGCGGATATAAAATTCCCCGAAGGAAGCGGCATAGCATTTGACAGGGAGAGCGGAACATTTGCAAATGCCGATAAAACAATGCAAGCTCGGTTCAGTGTTGATACGCTTAGCGGTGGAACACTGCAAACAATGTCGATTGATCAAGGGCAGGAATTGGGTTTAATTACGCCGGAAAAGGCGCAAGAATTGAAAAGCCAAGGCATCAGAGACTTTACACCGCTGTATATTGCATTTAAACCCACGACCTCAGCAAGTGACGTGGGAGCTGATGTCCGGAATATAGCTGATGGAGTTCCTCAGAACGTGAGGGATGCGGATATTTTGGCCAAAACCCTCATCGATCATCTAGTCCCCGGCGTTGTTCCCGTTTTTACGGGGCATTCCATGGGGGGAATGTTGGCGCATGCCGTAGGCGCAAAGCATAATTGTGCTTCCATCGGATTTAATCCCCTCGGATTGGGAGAAGGTGTCCGTGAGTTTATAGACGAAGGAGGTGGAAATAGATGCGAACAGGCGAACGATGTTACCCATGCGGAATGCCATCCTTCTTTCGCGATGCGAGGCGATTGGGTTTCCGATGGAAAGGGATCCAAAGTAGCCCGTCTTTTTGTTAAAAAACCCTACATCGGTCAGCGGTATATGCTGGAAAATAGAAGTGGAGAGACGAGTATGAGAGAGGCACATGTTGCGTTCGTGGAAAATCTTGAAGCGATATCCAAATTGGAGAAAGACAAATTAGCGCAAAGTAACCCGGCGCAAAGCAGTTAATTGATGAAGGATGGACGTTTATATTTGTCCGATGGCGCGTAGCAGGGCGAGAAATTCCGGATCCTTTACATTGAACGGTTTACCGCCTTTTATGCGCGAAAAATTGATGCATGACAGTTTGTTATCATTTTCTTCATCGTAACCAATCACGCCGGATTTTCCTTCTCCGGTACATTTGACCGCTAACGCTGCCGATTCGCGAATCATTTTTAAATCGGTTTCATTTGCCTTCGCGGAGCGTGCGAAATAGCCACTTTTTTGAACGAGTTTCTTTTCAACGCCGATTTTATCCGCAAATTCACTCGCAAACCACTGACCGGGATTAATGGTGTCAAGCTTAATATGCCCAAATGCATCGCGTGCGACTTCCTTCCCCTGTTCCTCCATTTCCTTGACAATGCTTCCCACTCCAGCTCCTTCACTTACGAATAAATTTACGCAATCATATCGATCCATGACCTTGCGCAAACGTTGCGCTTCCGCTTCAATGTTGAGTTCTACTTCGGGAATATATACGCCGTGGATATCGAGTGCTCCCTGACCTAGTCCAAGTTCCGGTAAGAAAAGCTTTTCTCCTAGCCGACGGCGATACTCCAATGCCGTGGCAACGGTTAGCCAACCGCAATTGCGTCCCATGATTTCGTGAACGAGAAGCATGCGCGGATTCGCAGTCGATTCGGCAATAATATTTTCGAAAAATCGTGCCCCTTCGCAGGCTGCGGTGATAGCACCTAGGCTTTGTGAAATAGGGTACATGTCATTGTCCACCGTCTTGGGTAACCCGATGACACTTAGTTTATAATCATTTTGTTCTAAAAATTTAGCAAGATCGGCTGCGGCCGTATTTGTATCGTCGCCGCCGATGGTATGCAATACTTGAATGCCGTCACGCATTAGCTGTTCCGCGGCAACTTCCTGTGGATTAGCATCTTCCGTAACATATCCTCGGCGAATACAATCGCGCACATTGGTCAATTTCACGCGACTATTACCGATTGGACTCCCTCCATAGTCAAAAAAAGCAGCAATATTTTGCCGCGTTTCACCGGTAATGACTACCCTGTCACCGATCAGAAGGCCTTTATACCCACTGCGGTAGCAAACAATTTCCGTCCTAGGAAAGATTTTAGTATAGGCTTCTATGAGGGCACCGATTGCGGCGGATAGGCAAGGGGCCAAACCTCCAGCGGTCAAGATTCCAACTCTTTTTATCTTCATAACGATTGATTATAAGCATACATCAAAAATATATACTGTAAAGATTTATTCAAGCGATTAGATTTTCTAACACCGTATTGGGGTTTTAATCTTTTTCATTTTTCATTCACCTTGAAATATTTTCACCATGTGATACCTCGAAAATAACCTACCCATTCGGGATGGTGCCCGTTAATTTTGATTTTCTAATAAACATCGCGTTGGTAGCGGTTTTCTGATTTGAGTTGTGTTAAAAAGGTATCGGGGGTGATTTGGCCGTATTGGCGAATAATTTCCTTAAGTGTGGTTTCAACGTCGACGGCCATGTGCGTCGCATCGCCACAAACATAGAAACATGCGCCACATTCAAGCCAACTCCATAGTTCTTTTCCGTGCTCATGCATGCGGTCCTGAACATAGATTTTATGTTCCTGGTCACGGGAAAATGCAAGATCTAAATGGCTCAGGTTACCATCAAGCTGCCACTGTTCGAATTCCTTTTGATAGTAAGAATTACCGTTTCGATGTTGATCGCCAAAAAATAACCAGTTTTCACCAACATTTTTACCTTGCCTGCGTAGTACGGCGCGTTCCTGTAGAAATGCACGGAATGGTGCGACACCCGTTCCTGGTCCCACCATGATAACATTTTTGGAACAATCTTCTGGTAATTTGAATTTTGCGTGTACGATGGCACATTCAATCGTCTCTCCGAGTGCCAATTCATTGCAAATGTAATGGGAAGCGACACCGTAACGCTTCCGCTGTCGAAAGTTTTCATAGGCCACTTCGGCGACGATTAGTTGCAATTGTTGTGGATACATCGACTGTGCCGAGGCGATGGAATAGAGTCGGGGTTTCATTTTTTTTAGAAGCGGTAAAAGTTCTTCCACGGAAAATTTTATGCTGGGAAATAATTCGATGATATCGAGTAGCGATGCCGTTTTAAAGGCATTTTGCTCGCCATAGTGATCAAAAATTTCGCATTCATTTTCAGTTAATTGGGTGCGGATGGCACCTAAAAATGTTTCCGTTAGATGGGAAAGACAATACTGCTTTTGTAAGCATTCAATGATTGTTTTTCCGCCGATGGCATCATTTTCGGAAATAGCAAAATGTTGTAAAACTTTGCCTACCGTTAGGCAATTGTTTTTTGACCATAATGCTACCGAATCCCCGGGCCTAAAATCAAAAGTTTCTAGTGTAGATTCGGATAATACCAAATGATAGACTTTTTTTGGCTATGCGGCCCAGAAAGCAATGTTCTTTCGACTAATCGAATGGGGAACGATTCCATGCGTAGTATTCAACACGAGAATTAACCGCTGGCAATAGAAGTTTTTGTGAAAATAAAAAATTAAGTTCTTCGCTCATATTCTAAAATATCGGTTTTCCGTTGTCTTTTCCAAAGACCGTGGCACAGTTGAAATGGTGTGCGCAACCCGTTCTTGCTAAAAAAACTTTCCGCATTATAATCGGAAGCTGTGAAGATTAAGGGTTTTAGGAGAGACGGTTTCTCACTCATTGAATTGCTCGTTGTCATTATGCTGATTTTTATTGTCAGCGTAGGGTTTCTAGCCATAAAGTTTCCAAATCAAGAAGAGTTATCGCAAAAAAACCCCAAGGATGCCCTATTGGAAACACTTCGATTTGCTAAAAAATTAGCTCATCTCGGCGCAACCCATCGATATATTCATTTTCTTGATAATAACCAGTCGCTCAAATTGAGGGAATGGATCGTAGGTTCCGGCTCCACTGGAACTCTACAAAGCGCCATCACCGATGGCGATCAACAAAATGCACTGATACAATTCATCCAAATCATAACCGGAAACTCTCCCCAACATTGGAGTGATGTCATCGATGAATATACGACCAAAAAACCACTGTTTTATGTTACCGATACCAGTAATAAACTCGTCTTTGATGATAATTACCCATGCTATTCAATTATTCAAAATCTGAACGATCCTTCCCAACAAATTTCATCAAATCCAAATGTATTTGAAAAATTAAATAATAGTGGTACCGATGGATCGAATCGTTCGGCGAGTTCTTCTTTTTTTACGGTATATGCTAGCGGCTTGTGCGATCCAGTACATTTTACGGCCAATCAATATTGCAAACAGGGAGAGGCTCGTACTGCTTTCGAACTTCATGTCGATTCCTTTGGTGCAATCACAGTGTCAACAAAATAAAAGCTACAAAATTCAAAGAGTAAAAACGGGATACCCATAATTGCATGGTTATCCGATCGCACCGCTTGCCCCGAGGAGAAAATCTCTTATTCCGTCGGTTGATTTCTTTTATTTTGAAGCTCAATTATTTCTTCTTGGGTTAGAATTTTCATCAAGCTACCATACATGCCCGTTCCTTTTTTATTGTGATGGGTCGATGATTCAATACCGTCTGAGCCATCTATGGATTCCATATCTTCTTTTTCATGACGCTCATAACCCGGCAATAGTTCAACAATGGTTTCCGTAACGCCTTTAAATACACCACCCACAATATCCCTGATTTTCACAACCGTGTACTTCGCTACATTTAATCCTGGTATATTGAAAATAGATTCCAAAACACCGTAAACTACAATGGATACGCCATAGCTTTGGAGATCACGTCCCACTTTTCTAACAATTCCGTCAAGTGAGCGAGCATTATGAAAATCCCATAGCAGATCGAGCTTCATCGTTTTATGATCTCCCTTATTCGCAATGTTATACAATTCACAGACCCCGAAAGCAATTTTTATTTTTTTTATGATAAACTGATTTTTTTCCGAATCCCCATCCGTAGCCGCTGAAGACCTATCCGTAATTTTTGATAAACGTTTCTTTTTTCTAGAAGAAACTACGGTGTCGTAGGTTACGGCGCCATCGATACCTCCTGCATTTTTTATGAATTTTGGAAGCTTATTTTTATCCTTCGGGATAAATATTTCCGCGAATTTTACAATATTAATATCCTCATTATCGCCTTTTTCGCAAACAATTTTTTCTACATCTACCTCGGCTTCTTCGATCTCTACCTGAGATTTTATCAGCGATCTCATGTCAACCTGCATCAATAGGCTACGAATTTTTAAACATTCCCTTTGTGAAAATTGTTTTTCCGGATTTTCAATTTCAACATCTTTAAAATGAAATGATCCTTTCCATAGCGAGCAATCCGACATCCCGATTGACATCTTAAAATCTGATTTATGCGAAGTATAAAATTGCAATGCCTTTGGGAACCAAAGGTTGAAGGATAACGTCAAACATAGTAAAACGATTAAAAAAATTACCATGAAAAATGCAAAGAAACCCGCTAGCCTTACTAGCAATTTGTATAACGTTCCTATCAACTTAAATGGAAATACTAAAATTTCATACCACATAATATCCCACGATTATAACTTACCTACTAAAATTAATACAACAGCCTAAATTTCATCAATCGGCTATCCTATAGCCGAAAGTTTTTATGGATGACGGCAAGCAAAACGTGTCTAAGGAAAATCCCGCCATAAACCTAAATTTACTCCAATCCATTTTACTTTAAATTATTTCACCGTAATTTAACTTTGGTGAATGAAGTCCTCGAATCCTGGCCCACTCGTCATAAACTCCCCCTCAAAAAATCCATGCAATTGGCGAATACGCGTTGGGTGTCGCATCTTACGTAGTGCCTTTGCTTCGATTTGACGGATTCGTTCCCGGGTCACTTTGAACATCTGTCCCACTTCCTCCAGCGTTCGACTATAACCATCCTTTAATCCAAAACGCAGCATTAAAACTTCTTTTTCCCGCGTGTTTAAGCTCACTAAAACATCGTCAATTTTTTCACGCAGCAAACTGTACGCTGTCATATCATAGGGATTATCGGCCGACTTATCTTCGATAAAATCACCGAATGTCGAATCCTCATTGTCTCCAACCGGGCTTTGCAAAGAAATCGGTTGCTGTGCCATCTTCATGATCGCTTTCACCCGATCTAGGGGCAGGGCCATCTCCTTCGCCACTTCCTCTGCCGTCGCTTCGTGACCCAATTCCTGCTGCAGTTGACGCTGAATTTGCATCACACGATTTAAAACTTCAATCATGTGTACCGGTATGCGAATCGTTCGCGCCTGATCCGCTATGGATCGTGTAATCGCTTGACGGATCCACCAAGTTGCGTAGGTCGAAAATTTGTAGCCGCGCCGATGTTCAAATTTTTCCACTGCTTTCATTAGTCCCATATTGCCCTCCTGTATGAGGTCCAAAAAGGTTAGGCCACGATTGGTGTATTTTTTTGCAGTGCTGATCACTAGGCGTAAATTGGCCTCAACCATCTCCTGTTTCGCTTTGTGCGCTTCCTTCATGTATTCTCGAAAATTTTTAACAATTTCCAATAGGCGTTCCGGGTCTACATTGTATTTTTCCTCCAACTTCATGAGTGCCCGGCGAATGCGATCCAACTGATCATTCATATCAATTTTCTTGCGTTCCGCAACCATCCTCGCCTTTGCAATTTCACGCAGTAGTTGCTCAATTTGCTTCAGATCGGGACGGAGACGCAGTAAAAAATCCTCAAAAATCTTCATCTTAAAGCAAAAACGCTTCATCACCGTTTTGAGCTGCGATTGAAATTGATGCAAACGAATGGACGCTCTTTTTTGCTCCTTCTCATCGATTGTTTTTTGTAAGTAATCCCAAATTTCCTGAATTTTTTCCAGTAGTAACTTACTTTCCTGAATCGAGCTATCCAGAATACGGTAGTATACCTCGCGGCTCTCTATTTTTTTATCCAAGACAATGCGATCGAAACGCTCTTCCCGATTCAGGAGACGTTCCGCCAGATCAATCTGGAAGGAAGCCGTCAAATGAATCGAAAATAGCTCGTCCTGTGCTTGCAACTCCGCCTTCTCGATTCGTTTAGAAATCGCTATTTCTTCCTCGCGTGTCAGTAGGGGGACCTGACCCATCTGCCGCAGATACATGCGTACCGGATCTTCGCCGGCATTTTCCGATGGATTATTTGCCGCGGCTTCCGCCAGGGATCGCCGCTTTTCTACCTCAGACTCCTCACTATCGATAATCTCAATCTCAAGATTATCGAGAATATTCATGATATTCTCAATATCCTCGGGATTTTCAATACTCTCAGGAAGATGCGCACTAATATCTTGGAGGGTCAGGTATCCCTTCCCGCGCGCGAAGCGAATAAGTTCCTTCATCCGGTCGTTAACATTACTCCCGGAACCGTTCAAAGCTTTTCTATTTTCCATATGCTTAACAATGCGTATTATGCCTCTATTCGGGGACAGACGAATAATAAACGGCGCAAACGCGTTCTCTCACGCTGTAAGTTTTGAAAAAAACTCATGTTGTCAAGCGAATTTTCGTTTTTCGTCAGTTTTCTTTGTTTCAATTCTTTTTGATTGATTTCTATTAATCGATCCTTTGCGAAAGTGGCGCAAATGGATCGCAAACATGTATTGGCAGTTTCGATGGGATCTTCCACCTTATCATCAAGGGCTAGAATCGAAAAAAGTTCATTTAATTCTTCCGGAGTAAACGCTAGGCTACCGCTTTGTGGCCCTTCCCAAATATTTTCTCGGATTTCGCCTAAAACTTTTAGCAGTAAAGGGCCGTGTTCATTATCCCGAATCCAGAGATCATCGATGACTTTTGCGGTTTTAGATCCCAGTATTTCGTGATGAAGAATCAGAGAGAGGAGATCATATTCCGCCGTTCGCAATTTTTCCGTTTTTTGGGAAATATTTTTATTTGCATTTCGGGGTTCCACCGTCGATGGTGCAAATTTTATGTCGCCACAAAAATTGTGGAAATCATTGAGAATTGCGTTTTGATCGAGATGGAGAAGGTGAGTCAATTCTTCCAAATAAATTCTGCGCGTCACTTCCGAATCGCAGCCATGAACCATCGCGTAGATCTGCCTTAGAAAAACTTCCTTTTCGATGGCTGTCGCTCCGGCGCTTTGGGGCAATAGGGTGCGTAAAAGGAACTGGATCATTGATTCCTTTTTCAGTTGCTCGAAACCCCGTTTCCCGTCTCGCAAAATCAGGGAATCGGGATCATCCGCCTCGCCTAGGGTTGCGATTTGGCATTCTATTCTCGTTTTGAAGGCGAGTTCCACAATCCGTTGGGCACATTTTTGGCCAGCCGTATCGCCGTCCATGAGGCATAGAATCTTCGGTACATAGCGCCGTAACAGATGCATTTGCATCTCCGTAATTCCCGTTCCCTGGGGGGCAACCGTTTCATTTAATCCATTTTCCCAGCAACGAAATACGTCCAGTGGCCCTTCCACGATGACAAAGTGATCGGAAACAAATTTCCGCGCATGGTTCAGGCCAAACAATACGCCACCTTTGTGAAAAATTGGTGTTTCGGGGGAATTGATATATTTGGCGAAATCGTTGCGATCTTCGATGATACGGCCGGAAAAGGCAACAATCCGATCCTGTACATCGTAAATCGGGATCATGAGGCGTCCGGTAAAGCGCAACTGAAATTGTTTCCTATTTCCATTGTTGCAGCGTAGTAGTCCGCATTGTTGTAGCGCTTCGGTGGTATATTTTTTTTGCCTAAGCAGTGCCAATAGTCCCTGGTCGAAATTTGGTGCCCAACCGATACCATAGCGTTCGGCAGTATCCAAGGAAAAATGGCGCTTTTCGGTCCAGTAGCGTTGGGTGATTCCATCCTCTTGAAATTTTTTCCGGTAATATGCTGCCGCTTCCTCATTAATATCAAACAGTTCATTTTTGGAATAATTTTTTTGCAATTGGCTGTGTTCATAGTCTATCGTGATGCCATAGCGTTTGGCGAGCCATTCGACGGCCTCGAGAAATGAAAAGTTTTCTTTAAGCTCCAGGAAGCGGAAAACGTCTCCCGCATAGCCGGTACTAAAACATTTGAAAAATTTTTTTTCGGGATGAACGAAAAAAGACGGCGTTTTTTCAACCGTAAATGGACTTAATCCCTTCCAACTCGATCCGGAACGTTTGAGCTGTACGTATCCCGAAACGATGTCGTACAAATCGGCAATTCCTTTAATGTGTTCGATGCACTCTCGTTTAATTGACATTGACTGCTTCTTCTATAGATTCCGGAAAATTTTCAAGCCAAAGCAAGCCATGGGAAAATTCAATTTTCGAACCTAAAAGCGAGAAAATAAGCCATATCAAAGGGAAAATGAACAAATCATTGCCTAGTCAATAAACATGTAAAATTAATTTGCTAATTTTTGCATGTAAAATTCGAGACGGGTATGTTTTGTTTTTATGTAAATTTTCCGCCAAGGTCGTTGAAGGTAATTGCTTTTTGTCCCTTGGGTAGAAGGGCAATGATACTTTCGCAGGTATTTTTTAGCTCCCGAATGTTACCGGGCCAGGAATAGTACGTAATTTTTTCCATGGCTTGGACAGAAATTTCTGGGATAATTTCAATGGCATTTTCCTGGCAAAAATATTCGATATAGTGCCGAAAAAGTAGCGGAATATCTTCCCTTCGTTCGCGGAGCGGCGGCAATTTCAGTTCGATGACATTGAGTCGATAATATAAATCCTCTCGAAAAGTACCTTCCTGAATCATTTGTGCCAAATTTTTGTTCGTCGCAGAAATGATGCGCACATCAATGGAAATCGGATTCGTTCCTCCGACACGTTCAAAGGTCTTTGTTTCTAAAAATCGTAAGAGTTTTACCTGCGTGGAGGCATCGATTTCACCAATTTCGTCGAGGAAAAGTGTTCCCCGATTAGCCGCTTCGAAATATCCCATGCGCGTTGTTGT
>JAIRZB010000012.1 GCA_031267435.1 Puniceicoccales bacterium
CTAGAAAATTCTGAAAATTTTACGGAAAATGAAATTCAAAAATACCAAAACGTGGGCATGCCGCAGGAAGTTGCGGAAGCTCTCGATAAACTGAAGTTCAGTGGCTGGAACTGCAAGGATCAAAAGAATTTACGAGGGCGAAGTTCAGGAAGTCAACCTACTATGGCGGCGAATTGGAACGCCGCGAACAAATAGGTTTGCAAGAAGGCTTGCTGCAGGGCTTACAGCAAGGCCTCCAAACAAATTTATAACAATTACGTCCAAATACGAAAAACTTCTGGCCATAAAGCTTTGAAAAATTTTATACGAATAACATATCTTCGTATATTTCGGACTGTTTTTGCCGGGACTTATTTGTTATAGGCAAAGACAAATTCCCCATCCGGAGCCTGCGTTTTTACTAGCACATAGCCAGCTACGGCTTGAGGGTCTTCGGCTTGAATTCCTTCCATAACTTTCGGTGCTCCGCTCCCAATTCCAGGATTAGGAACCAATACGTAGTCGTTATTCCAGGGATCCCTCGGAGCTGTTTCGCTATCGTTATCTAAAGTGATCAGTTTTCCCAAATCTTTCCAGCTCGCTGGAAGTCGACTGTCATGGGTAACTTTGTACGCCTCAATCGCACCTCGAATGGTCTTAGAACAAAATAATTTCGCCGTTGCCTTCTTTCCCGCATCCAAATTTCCACCCAATGATTTTACTAAAACTCCCGTTAGCAAACCAATTAGCGTGATGACAATTAAAATTTCAATCAATGTCATACCATTTTTACTATTTTCTTTATACATCTTCATGATTCCTCCCAATTAAGTGATTTGCTCAAATCCTATTTCATTTTCACTAGAAAGCAAGACATTTTTACATTTCAATAGACTTTCAGTATGTTTTTATTGATCTTCCCAAAAAATAAAAGAACTCAATACGAATCACATACATTCCACATATGAACAATGCGCCGAATCCCTAGGACCAACGGCATGATTAGCGGATAACTCAACTCCTGCAAATAGCGAGACCTTAGCAGGTACGACATGCTTCGGTACTTCAATTGCTTCTAAATGCGAATCACGTCCGGGGCGAAAGCAACTATAAGCCTATAGGACTGGCCGGGATGCATGATCAATGGATAATTCCGTGATAATTCCTGTAAATAGTGAATTTTTCCACAACAGGTACGATACTCCGGGTCATCCACCACTTCCCTAATTTCCTGCCAACTTAGCATCATGTCATCGTGCTCCACTACCGCTCCTAAACTCCGCTCATCTAATGCTAAATTGTGTGCTCCGTAAAGCGAATGAGGTGCACTTAACGCTATCACATACCGCAAGGACTCGATACGTATGCGATCCTTCACCGTGTACGTAAATTCCGATGTTATTTTTTCTTCGGAAAAAATCCACGCCACTTTGCAACTTGCTAGTCCAGGAACAATTTCTTCTTCAACCGTAATCAATTCCGGTTGCTCATAGGCAAAAACAATACTCCTATGGCTTCCCAATCCCGTTGATAATTTCTTGCCATAGTAGGATGGAATGTAACGCTTGCCATCGATTGTCAATTCCGGCTGCAAAATCGGTAGATATTTTCCCGCCGGCCAATCGAATACACCGGGACAATGCGGAAATGCTAGGCAATTACTATCGGCTTGCCCATTGGCCCCAATAAGCGGCAATTGCAAATTCATTCCCGTTTTTCCATCGCGATAAATGAATAGTCCACTTTCTCGCTTCGCATTTTTATCGAAAATTACTAGGCGATTACCCGGTTTAAATGCCGAAACTCTACGAATTCGACTTGCATTGATCGAACTTTTCCGTGCTAACCGTGACCATTGACATAGGTAGCGTACCGCATCAAAATTTGCCCGTACACTGCTCTGCTCCACCCCTGAAGAACGCTCGCCATCCCGAATGACCACGTAACCCTTTTCCTGATCGATATAGTGGCAAAAAAACTTTTGGAATAAATCGAGAACAATATTGACGTACAGCGACTGTTTCTCCGGCACAATCCATCGATCCCATAATGCCTGCAAAATTGTGCTAATACAATACATCTGCGCATACGCTCCAACACCCTTACCGTACGCCAAACATGTGCCATCTTCCCGTATCAGATCGGGAATTAAACCGATGTATTTTTCGGCGTGGGTACGCAGGCTGGGCAACTTTTTTTCGATGAAAAAACTATCCGTATGGAGATGCAATGCCTGGCGAATGAACGAAAAATTGAAGAGTCCATTGGCATCAAAATTACCGCCGATACCATGTCCATTATTTCCGTCAAAAAATCCTCCCGTCGAATGCTCTTCGCAATAGGCCAGAAATCGGTCGATCAGTTTTCCCGTTTCATCCTTTTTAGTAATGCGTAGGCCGTGGCGCGCAACGGATTTCGCTATGGCACAGGCCAATCCATTGCCCTTAAATTCGTCCCTACGTATCAATAAATTATCCAGTTGAACCCGTACATCCTCCCGCAGCTTCTCCCAAACCGGGTTACGCTCCTTGACTATCCCAAAGGATAGCAATGCCAAAGCAATATAGCCACTCCAATCACTATTTTGGGGCACGACCTGCAACTGATAAGCGATCGTCTTCGCCGCAAGGTCCACCATATTGTGATTCGAAAAAGTCGTTTCGTGTGTCAGTCGATAATACTCGCCCAACGCAAACGCGATATGCGCTGCCTCGTCGCCTGCGAGTTCTTCCCGACCGACAGTCCGAATACTGCCATCTTCATTGATGTAATCCAAATTGTGACTCAGAACCGATCGAGCCACATCCGCACATTGTTCCGCGAAATTCTGCATCCTGTAATGTATGTTAATGGCTTAGCGTCGTTTGCAATAAAATCAAGAATTCTTTATTGTTTTTTGTCTTTTTTATGCGCGTCAGCAGTAGATCGGCCGCTTCTTCAGGTTTTAAGCCTGCCAAAGCCCTCCTAAAAAAGTGTACCCTATCCAGCAAACGGGCCGGTAAAAGTAATTCTTCTCGCCGTGTTCCCGAGGCTTGAACGTCGATCGATGGATAAATACGCATATCCGCTGCTTTTTTATTGAGGACAATTTCCATATTTCCTGTTCCTTTAAATTCCTGAAAAATGAGATCGTCCATGCGGCTCCCCGTTTCGACCAGTGCCGTAGCAAGAATCGTCAGACTGCCCCGGCCTTCCAAATTACGCGCCGAAGAAAAAAGCATCCGTGGTCGCTCCAATGCCTTCACATCCACGCCACCGGTCATCGTTCGTCCACTGGAAAATTGTCGATTATATGTCCTCGCCAACCGCGTTATGGAATCGAGTAAAATGACCACATCTTTTCCCGTTTCCGTAAGACGCTTAGCGCGTTCGACGGCCAATTCGGCGACCTGAATCTGCGTCAATCGCATTTCATCGTTCGATGAGGCAAATAATTCCGCATCCACGGTACGCTGAAAATCCGTTACCTCTTCCGGCCGCTCATCGACGAGCAAAACGATGAGGTGACACTCGGGATGATTTTCTTTAACGCCGACTGCAATATCGTGCAGCATGGTCGTTTTACCGGTTTTGGGTGGCGCTACAACAAGCCCGCGTTGGCCTTTACCGATGGGAGCAAAGAGATCGACAATACGGTTAGACAGGCGGCCATCCCGGGTTTCTAGGGATAAAAATTGATCCGGTGCCAGGGAAATGCGCTCCTCAAATTTTGGCAACTCCATGCGTACCTCGGGCGCTAGGCCGTCGATTTTTTCGATTTCGACAACCCGCGGATTGAGACAATCGCCGTGCAACAGCATCCTGGCTTCGAGGAACATTCCTCGGCGCAACCGATGGCGTATCAATACATCGCGTGCGACATAGGGATCTTTGCGCTGCACCTTACCAAAGTAGCGTAAATCGACAAGATTCCCAAATTTTCCTCCGGGCTCGATCTCTAAAATTCCTGTAACGGAAACGAGTTGGTTTCGATCCATATGCGCACAACTTTCATCCTCATTTTTATTTTTGCTGTAATTTTCATTCATTTTTATCTTTTTCGCAGCCTCATCCATCGCCTTATCTTCCCACGGGAATAGTATATGCCCTTATTTTTCGGCTTTGTAAAGGATATTTTTCTTATTTTCGACTCGAATAAATACTTATTACCTTTGACCGCATGTAAATATATTTTTTTCCAAAAAATGAAACTAATGCTAACATCGCAATCCTAAAACATTTGTCATATTTTTCCATTCTCCAAATAAACGAAATAAAACATTGACAAATTCCTAGAAAAACATCCCAAAAAACGGGTATTTCGGTTTCAACCGTGCCATTTGTCCCCGCCCTATGCCATCCAGCATTGACACTGCTTTTGAATTTGTCAAGCGATTCTTCATCTTCACCAAAAACAACTAAAAAATTAACCTAGGAACAGAGCCGACTCAGATCGATGATACTATGGCTAATTTTCCCTTGAAGCAGCGCATGAATATCGGACCCCGGAGGGGGTGGAACGGATAAATCCTGTTCAATGGCAAAATAATATTGATCGCCGCGTTTCTCATAGAGTGCGCAATAGACCGGATAGTTTGCATTTTTGCCATGCATAATATTACTCAGCACCGTCATTTTTTCGGATGTTTCCGAAGTTGTCGGGTATGGAAAGTTAATATTATGGACCACACTATCCGAAGTTTTCGCGATAATTTCCGCATATTGCACTGTTTTTTCGACGGCCGCATCGATACTTTTCATGAGGCCTTCGTGGGCAAGAAAATCAATTTTTTTCTGAATATATTGCTTATCCTGACCTGGCAAACACTGGGAAACGGCGATTGATGGAATGCCAAAGGCAGCGCCCTCTATGGCACCACCGATAGTACCGGAGCTAAAAATCATCGGAACGGATGTATTAACGCCCCAATTGATACCGGAAATGACAATATCGGGTCGCTGTTCTCCCAGCCAATAGGAAAGTGCCAAGTTGACGCAATCCAATGGCGTCCCATTGACCGCCCAGGCTGTGCATTCTAATCCTTCAAATGGCACAATGGAAATACCACGCGTCAGGCCACACGCCCGACCGACACCGCTCTGCTCCATCGCCGGCGCGGAAATATAAACCTCCCATTTTTTTGCGATTAGCGCGCGAGCCAGGCGTTGCAATGCGGCAGAATGGATGCCATCGTCGTTTGTCAAGAGCACTCTCATCGCAGCTTACTATGAATGAAACCGAAAAAAATTCAAGACCTGATTTTTCAGATCAAAGATTTCAATATGATGCGGCCGGTACCTCGGGCATCAGCCCGTGGTTCCGGCCGACCGGTGGGGCCTTGCCCCGCCCGCGGCGAAGCCGCGGGCCTGAACAAATGACCAGTGGCGGCCAAACCATGCGAAAATTTCGCATGGCTTGGCCGCATATCGAGGTCAAGGAGTCCGTGACTCCTTGAGGGAGTCCAGAGGGCGGAGCCCTCTAGGAAATCAAAATAGTAGTGACAATAGTTGCAATGCGTGTAAAAAGTATACTTTCAAATACAATGCTTACCGCCGAAGTTTTAATTTTTGCCCCCATCGACTGCTCATTCACCTATGCGATTTCCGATGCCCTACGCGGTACGGTTCAGGTTGGCTCACTCGTGAATATTATTGTTGGAAAATCTAAAAAAATGGGTCTAGTGGTTGCACTTAACGAAAAAAATCCAGCGGCACTTTCCTATACTTTGAAACCCATTTTGAGTACGGTTTACGACATTCCGATCACCGATGCGACACTTATTAAACTTTATTTTTGGATTGCGAAGTATTATCTTTGCGATTTATTTTCGGTAATTGATGCGGCAATTCCATCGGTAATTCGCAAAAATATTCCTTTCAAACTGGTTTCTTATTTACAATTAACTCCCGATAGCGGGATAGTAATTGATGAAAAAAAATTACCAAAACAGTATAAAGCGTGGCAATTTTTACAGCAGAATCCGTTCATCGCCAAAAGTAAGTTTTTAGAAAAATTTTCACGAAATATTTTAGAAGCTTTGTCGCGAAAAAACGTCATCTATGAAACTTTTCAACGGTTGGAACGAATTGTCTATGGGGCATCAAATTTATTAAAAAAACACAATGAAAATGTAATATTAACGCTGGAACAGGCGCAAATTGTAGCATCGATACGGCAAAGTTTACAGGGCAAAACTTTTCAGGTTTACTTGTTACACGGCGTAACTGGATCAGGAAAAACGGAAGTTTACATTGATTTGATTTGCCACGTTCTGAAGGAGGGCGGTTCGGTTTTATATTTGTTACCGGAGCTCGCTTTAACAGCGCAAGTTGTAGAAAAACTACGTTCCCGTTTTGATGGGCTATCGGTCTTGGTTTGGCACAGTGGTCTATCGGATGGTGAGCGACGCGATACCTGGCAAGGTGCTTTAAATGAAACTTCAACGGTCATCGTGGGAGCGCGTTCGGCAATTTTTCTGCCCATAAATAATTTACAATTGATCATTGTCGATGAGGAACATGAATCGGCTTATAAACAAAGCGAGCATCCTCGTTACCATGGCCGCGACGTGGCAATTTATCGCGCAAAATTACAGAATGCTGTTTGTCTGTTAGGGTCTGCCACTCCCTCGATTGAATCCTATTTTAATACAAAATTTAAGAATTATAAACTTGAAATACTATCCAAGCGCATCGATTCCCATCAATTACCGTTGGTACACGTCGTTGATATGCGTTACGAGAAAAATTCGAATATTTTTTCACGATTATTGATAAAAAAAATGGAAGAGCGTCTGGAAAAAAAAGAGCAAATCATACTCTTTCTTAATCGTCGGGGATACGCGACGACTGTTTTGTGTAGGTGCTGTGATTTCATTGCAATTTGCCCTCATTGCAGTATTCCATTGACGTACCATAGGACGAAAAATTTACTTATTTGTCATTTTTGCGCCCATCAGGAGGCATCGCATTTCAAATGTCCAAAGTGTGGGGCACAGGAAATTCTTTACAATGGTGTTGGTACGCAGCGCGTTGAGCAGGTGGTAGGCGAGTTATTTCCGCAGGCACATGCCGCACGCATTGACTCGGATATCATGGGTAAAAAATACGAATTCATTCACATTTTATCTGACTTTCGCAAAGGGAAAACGGATATTTTACTGGGGACACAGATGATTGCAAAGGGATTAGATTTTCCGAATGTGACACTTGTGGGACTATTAAATGCAAACGGATCACTGAACCAGCAAGATTTTCGAGCAAATGAGCGGACATTTCAACTGCTAGTTCAAGTAGCAGGGCGATCGGGACGCGGTGAAATACCCGGCGAAGTCATTATTCAAACACACATTCCGGGCAATGAAATTATATTTCTTTCGAAAAGTGCGGATTACGTGGAATTTTTTACGGGTGAATTAAAAATGCGGAAAATGTTTCATTATCCGCCCTATCGGCACATTATTAATGTGAATTTATCGGGAGAAAACTTGGAATTAGTAAAACTTTTTTCTAAAGATTTCGCTCAACATTTGGTAAAACTTTTTGTTGACGAACCGGCAGAAATTCGAGGACCTATGGTTTCTCCTTTGGAAAAATTGCAAAATCGCTATCGCTATACCATTTTAATTTTCGTACAGAGCGTAGGTAAGATTTCTGAAAAATTACAATCATTTCGCAATCGACTTACCATTCCTTCGGGTATTTATTTATCCTTTGATGTCGATGCTTTGGACTTTTTGTGACCGTGGATATTTTCTAAATAGGCTCGATTTTGATGTCTTCAAGTCTTTTAGTAAAGAATAAATTTGTATATTTTTTTATAGATCGCAGAAGGGTAATGCATGTAAGGCTCAGTTTTTGTTTTTACGTTTTTTTCAGTAAACACACGCTATGACAAGCGATGGCTTTTTTTTTACCAATGGCGTCGAGGCTCTCGTTTGTTGTCGCCTTGATGCCGATTTGAGTTGCTTGAACCCGCAATAATTTAGCTAAATTACTGCACATTAAATGAATGTATGGCGCCAATTTCGGTTCTTGGGCAATGATTGTGCAATCGATATTTATAATCCCATAACCACAGTGCAAAATTTTATTCTCATAAATATTTTGTAATATTTCAGTGGAAGCGATACCCATCGTTGCTTTATCCGTATCGGGATATAGTTGTCCAATATTAGGAAGAGCTAGGGCCCCAAGGAGTGCATCGGTGATCGCATGGCAAAGGCAATCCGCGTCGGAATGACCGAGCAACCCACGCTCAAACGGAATTTTAACGCCCCCTAAAATTAATATTCGCCCTTCAACAAGGCGATGAATATCGTAGCCATGACCAATTCTTAGTTCCATTTTTGGATAATTTTTAGCATTGTCATAAATTTACTGGGCAATGGTGATGTTATTTTCACATTACTTCCATCGTATGGAAAATTAATTTCAGACAAATAAATGCAAATTGCCGGATATAATGGCATTAGAATCCCCTTTCGATTTAATTTTACTTTTTGCTTGAAATTTGACAAAAACGGAATAGGAATCTCGCCGTAAGTGTCTTCGCCTAGGATTTTTATGCCTACTTCATACGCATGGAGACGGGCCTGATGTTTGCGTAAAAAATTCATTTCCGCAGACCATAGTGTAAATTGCTTCAGTGTTTTAATTTTTTTAAAAATAGTTTGAGATTTTTTCCCTGTCGTGTGGGAAACAATCATACGGTCGCATTCGTGATGCTTCGTAATCGGTAGATTACAGGTGATTTCATCGGGCAAATCGTCATTATTTTGGGCGAAAATTGTAAAATTAAATACTATTTTTGCTGAACCGTAAATATTTCTTAAGTTATTATAAAATTGTTTGTTTTTTGCGCACAGAATAATACCGCTTAATTCCGCATCGAGGGAGTAAATTGGCGAGAATGAAAGAAATTTTGTCAAGAATAAAATATTTGTTCCAACGCCAATCGGTTTTTCGATTGCGCAGTAATCCGCAGAATCCGCGATGGTTTTTAATGGAAAAGGGAAATCCAATGTTGCTCTAAATATGGCCATGATTCGCCAAAGACAATAATATTTGTAGCTCCCACGGGGCTCTGCCCCGTGACCCCGCAAGGAGTCACGGACTCCTTGACCTCGTTCAGCGGCCACACCATGCGAAAATTTCGCTTGGTGGGGCCGCACCGGTCTTTTTTATCCAGGCCCGCGGCTTCGCCGTGGGCCTGGATTCCTAGGTCAAGGAACTATGTTCCTTGCAAGGGGATGCAAGGGGACGGATACCCCTTGCTTTTGTTTATTACTTAATAAGGCCCCGCCCGCGGCTTCGCCGCGGGCGGGGCCTTAGGGCCCCTTGGTCGGCCGGTACCACGGGCGAATGCCCGAGGTACCGGCCGCAGTCCAGGTCCAGGGGATGGATCCCCTGGCAAGGGGTTGCAAGGGGAAGGATTCCCCTTGCCCTGGTTGAGCCATGGGGCTCCGCCCCATACCCCGCCAGGAGTCACGGACTCCTTGACCTCGGTATGCGGCCAAAC
>JAIRZB010000065.1 GCA_031267435.1 Puniceicoccales bacterium
AAAAAAAAAATTTACTTTAGTTACAGTATGACGCATATTCTATCAGTCCATGAACTTTGTAAGTACTATGGCAAGCGTAGCGTAGTTGATCGCGTTAATTTAACCATTTCTTCCGGAGAAATTATTGGTATTCTTGGCCCAAACGGTGCTGGAAAAACGACGACTTTTTACATGCTTGTGGGACTTATCGAACCCAATGGAGGGCGAGTTATCTTCGACGGACAGGACATTACGCGACTTCCCATGCATCGGCGTGCTCGCCTCGGCCTCGGTTACCTTCCTCAGGAAAGTTCCGTTTTTGGAAAGTTATCGGTTTACGACAATTTAAAAATTATCGCCGAACACCTTCCCCCTAGGGCCGCAAAGCTCGATACTATCATCCACGGTCTACTTGAAGAACTCGGTATTCAACAACTTGCCTCTCAAAAGGCATATACGTTGAGCGGTGGCGAACGGCGGCGACTCGAAATCGCACGTACACTTATGATCAATCCACAATTTTTACTACTCGATGAACCTTTTAGCGGTGTCGACCCAATCAGTGTTACTGATATCCAAAATATTATTGTTTTTCTTAAAAAAAAAGGAATTGGTATTTTAATTACGGACCATAATGTACGTGAGACACTTTCGATTGTTGACCGCGCCTACCTAATTCACGACGGAAAAGTTTTATGTGAAGGCAACCGATCGGTCTTGCTTAATGATCCGCAGAGCCGTAAATTTTACCTAGGGGAACGTTTTTCGATGTAATGATGTTTTCTATTTTAGATTCAAAACTAATCATTATTGGTGACGGTATTTTTTGGAATCCGGAAAAAGTATTAACTTTGCCACACGATGGGTATTTGATTAACGATTCACTTTTTTTTTGTAACGAAAAAAATTTTTCTTCCATGGTACAGGCGATTCCGTTTAGTACCTATGATGGTTTTGCGATTAAAAATATTTTAGCAAATGTTCTAAAAATTCCTTCCGCAGTTGTCCTTCAATCCTCTAACTTTACGAAAATTATTCAGCGCCGCTGTCGAGATTTAAAAATTTCATTTTGCTTTACAAATGTTTCCAATAGGCCGCAATTCATCGCACAGTTTTGCCGTGAGCATCGGTGTACACTTCGTGAAATAGCGATCTTTGACAATCAATTAACGCCTTCCGATTTCTTAGAAGAACAGCCAAAATTTTTGTTTTCAAAGGACAAATTTAAAAACATTACGCAACACCCCATCCGTACTTTTATTAATACCTTTGCCGATAAAAATGTCGATGTTTTATCCTATTACAATGAAACACGGATGAAACGGGATGATTTTTTCATTAGTCCAATGGAGAAACAAATCGGCGTACTAATTTGTGACATCGACGGTACGTGTACCGATGGATTTAAAATTTACGGCGAAGATAATTCCGAATGGAAACGTTTTTCGCCTACAGATATTCAATCCTTAAAAAATTGGAATAGCAGTGGGCGTTTAAGTTTTCTGATTACGGGAGAATCTGGCCCAATTCCACAAAAATTTGCCGCCCAATGTCACATGCCCAAAGAACAGCTTTTTCTGAATGCTAGCAACAAAAAAGTTCAAATTCTTTGTGATATTTGTCAAAAACACACTCTTCATCCCAGTGAAATTGCTTACATTGGCGATGATATGAATGACCTTGGTATCATCGAATACCTCCTTCGGACAAATGGCATTGCCGCATGTCCCGCGAATGCTATGCCTCTCATTAAAAATATTCCGAATATTCTCCAGCTCAAAACCATCGGAGGCTACGGTGCCGTTGCCGAATTTATCGAAATAATCAATAGGCTTCCGAAAATGCAAAGGTAAACGTAGATTTTTTCTATCTTCCCAACCGTTTCGTTCAAAGCTTGGTCAAAATTTTTGCCATTGCTAAATAATTTTTACTTTTTGCGACGCATAAAATGCCCTATTAAACAAACTTATTTCCTTAAAATACAAATATGTAAGCATGAACCCGATGCTTTTATATATTTTTATTCTTTCAATGGATGAATAAACTTAGTTTTTTTCAGCGATGCATAAGATGTTTTGCCGAATTGAGCGTATTTCTTTCCGCTTCGGTTAGTGAATTAAAACCACTTTCATTAATTTTATCCAAAATGCGATCGATCTCACTGCGCTGCGCCGAATAACTTTTAATGTATAGCTTATAACTGTCGTCAGTTGCATTCGTTGTGCGCCTGTGCTTCATCAATTTTTCCCTAATAATTTTTGTGCACCTGCGATGGTAATGGTAAAAATAATAGCAAATCAATCCTCCTAAAATTCCTCCCAAATGTGCCGAATTTGCGACTCGTCCTCCCGCTAATTCCTGAGTAAAAAAACAAAAAGCTTCCAGTCCCGTAGCAATCGCAAGGAGTATCCGTGGTTTTATGCGAACAGGGATAACAAAAAATAGTAAAAAAATCATTGGGCGATTTTCGCATGCAAAGCAAAAATAACTGAAAATTCCTAAGCAACCCGCCGATGCGCCCAAAAGTACGCTGGATGGTCGGTTAAAATTTACGGTAAACCAAATCAAAGCCCCCGTAACTCCAGATATAAAAAATAGTTCCAGTAACCGTCGTCCACCATGGCGCTGCTCAATCAATTTTCCAATAAAAAATAAAACAATTGCATTACAAAAAATATGCCAAATTCCATCGTGTATAAACAGATAGCTCACTAATTGCCATAAATTTCCAGCCCTTAAACCTTCCACGGATAGGGACAGGTGGTGCGCTAAAAAATTGCTCCCAAACCATACGATACCTATGTGATCAATTGTAAAAATAAATACCATCAACCCTAAAAGTATTTTTAGCGCACTCCAGGAATATCGTCCTCTAATTTTAAATATTTTTCGCATTTCAAGGGCCATAGTAGTGTTATTTTTTACATTGCCAATGAAATAAAATACATAAACTTCATTTTTTGACCTTAAATTCACAAATGTTATCCAACCGGCCTGAGATTCAAGCGATTGAGCAATGCCAAATCTTTTTCAATTTCAGCATTTTGAGTTGTTAGCAATTTTTTTCCGATAAAAAATGAACCCGCTCCAGCAAAAAAACATAGCGCTTGCAGTTCGTCGCTCATCGCTTCACGACCGGCGGATACGCGAATGGTAGACTTCGGCATCAAAATTCGCGCCAGTGCAATGGTCCGAACAAAGTCGAATGAATCCATATCGGCCGCATTTTCAAGTGGTGTTCCCGGAATTTTTACGAGTCGATTGATTGAAATCGATTCGGGGTGCTCATCAAAATTTACAAGTGATACCATCATTTTTATGCGGTCATCGTTCGTTTCTCCCATGCCCAAAATACCACCCGTGCAAACTTTGATACCGTGCTTGCGTACTAACTCAATTGTTCGAATGCGTTCCTCAAATGTCCGTGTTGTGATAATTTTTTCGTAATAATCCGGTGATGTATCCACATTGTGATTGTAGTAGTCTAACCCGCATTCTTTCAGTCTTATAACCTGGTCTTCATGTAACATACCCATGGTTAAACAAGTCTCTAACCCGAGTTTTTTAACCCCAATAACGGCATCACAGGCCATACCAAATAATTCGTCGCTGGGAACTCGTCCCGATGTGCCCATGCAAAACCGCGAACTACCCATTGCCTTCGCTTTCTCTGCAGCAGCAAAAATAACTTCCAAATCAGTAATGGTCTGTTTGGGCATCTTTTTTTTATTGTGGATCGATTGCGCACAATATGCACAGTCTTCACAACACCCTCCCCATTGAATACTCAGTAGCGAACTTATTTGAATCTTCCCAGGATCGTGGTGCTGCCGATGAACTCCGTGTGCTTCGTAAATAAGCTCCAGAAAAGGTCTGTCAAAAATTGCCTTTGCTTCCTCAAAAGTTACCTTCTCTTTCTTTAAAGTTAGCTTTAAACCCATGGCCCACTATGGGATTTAAACACAATGTACTTGTCAATCAAATATTGAAGCCAGAGCAAGGGGAATCCTTCCCCTTGCATCCCTTTGCCAGGGGATCCATCCCCTGGACCTGGATGCGGCCGGTTCCACGGGCATCGCCCGTGGTACCGGCCGACCATGGGGCCGCGGCCCCGCCCGCGGCTTCGCCGCGGGCGGGGCAACTAAGTTGACCCTGCGGCCGCACCATGCGAAAATTTCGCATGGCTTGGCCGCTGAACGAGGTCAAGGAGTCCGTGACTCCTTGCGGGGTATGGGGCGGAGCCCCTCTGGCTAAGGGCTGCGCGCCCTTAGAATCCCCGCCAGGGGATCCATCCCCTGGACCTGGATACGGCCGGTTCCACGGGCATCGCCCGTGGTACCGGCCGACCATGGGGCCTTGCCCCGCCCGGCGCGAAGCGCCGGGCGGGGCCTTTATTACTTTTAAGTAAAATGACCTAGGAATTCAGGCCCGCGGCGAAGCCGCGGG
>JAIRZB010000062.1 GCA_031267435.1 Puniceicoccales bacterium
GCCAAACCATGCGAAATTTTTCGCATGGCTTGGCCGCATATCGAGGTCAAGGAGTCCATGACTCCTTGCGGGAGTCCAGAGGGCAGAGCCCTCTGGGGAAGCCTGCGCGCCCTTAGAAATCCCCGCCAGGGGATCCATCCCCTGGACCTGGGATTGCGGCCGATACCACTTACGGGATTGCAAAAATTATATTTTTTTTTCTTATAGGAATATGAAAAGATTGGGCGCATTTATGGGCATGGGCATTTTTCTTTGCGGACTACTGAAAGCTGATATCTTCCCAATACCTTTGGAAGTCTATGGCCCTTACAATCCATCGGAAAGTTTACTACAAATTTTGCTATCGCGGATCAAAGTTGCTCCATTTAATTTTTTTGCAACACTTATTTTTTTACTCGCAATCATACACACATTTTTGGCTCCCTACTTTTCGAATTTAGCTTACCAATTTCACCGGGATACACCTAGGGATAAAATACTAGCAACGCTATTTCATTTTTTTGGTGAAGTGGAAGTCATTTTTGGTCTCTGGATTATTCCGCTCCTTATTACCATTTTCGCTTTTCATGGTTGGCACGCCATTGTGACCTATTTCGATACCGTTAGCTATGTCGAACCCATGTTCATCGTCGCTATCATGGCCATTGCTTCGAGTGAACCTGTACTTTCCTTTGCGAAAACTTGTATGCAAAAAGTCGCTGCACTGGGCAAAAATACACCCTGCGCCTGGTGGTTTTCGATTATTATAATTGGTCCATTATTGGGATCTTTTATTACAGAACCTGCCGCCATTACCATTTCCGCTCTTCTTTTGGCGGAACAGTTTTACCTATTGAAACCATCCATTGCTTTCCGCTATGCGACGTTGGGACTACTTTTCGTCAATGTATCCGTCGGAGGAACGCTTACGCATTTCGCTGCTCCACCGGTATTGATGGTCGCTGGAAAATGGCACTGGGATACGGTCCATATGTTTACGCATTTCGGTATTCGTACGCTTATCGGTATCGTTCTAGCATCAGCTTTTTACGGATTCATTTTTCGAAAAGAATTTAAAATCTTAGGATGGCGATCCATGAAAATTATTGAAAAAAAACCCAAAACATACATGCCTAAATGGATCATTGCAACTCATCTTCTGTTTCTGTTTTGGATAATTTTTAACATTCACACACCGGCGCTATTTATCATAGGGTTTTTATTTTTTCTAGGTTTTATGAAAATTACGGCGGTGTATCAAACACCCATTTCGCTAAAATCGCCCATTTTGGTTGGATTTTTTCTCATGGGATTAGTTACGCATGGAGGACTACAACAATGGTGGATTGAACCCCTATTGGGACGGATGAATGAAACACTACTCTTCCTAGGGGCAACCGTTTTAACCGCATTTAATGATAACGCTGCAATTACCTATCTATCGTCCCTTGTGCCGGCAATTTCTTCGAATATCGCCCTACAACATGCCGTAGTTTTTGGTGCCGTAACCGGTGGCGGATTGACCGTCATTGCCAATGCACCCAATCCCGCAGGACAATCCATTTTGCAAGACTATTTTCCCAATAAAATTTCTCCGTTAAAATTATTTCTCAGTGCCCTAACACCAACCATTATCCTGGGTTTATGTTTCAATTATTTATGAAAATTATTACGTATCGGTCATCATTATACAATTTTCCAATTTATTGTTGAAATGCAAAAAAACCAGCCAAAACCAGCCTCTTCAATGTGAATTGTTGGTTATTTTCGGAATCATTGAAGAAAATTTACACTAAAACTATTTTTATTTTTTACTTTTCATGCATTTTAGCCTTGCTTTTTGAGAATCTATAAGTTCTTTTATGTGTTCGGATTGTATGAAATGTTTAGAAAAAATTTTTCTAGTTTTTATTGTTTTTCTTGCGGGATGTTTTGAGAAAGAAAGAAATACGTTGCACATTGGAAGTTCTGCAGGGATTTCGACGTTTGATCCGCACCTTGCAACTACACTTCCCGAAGGAATGATTACCAGTAGTATTTTTGAAGGCTTGCTTGTTCCGCATCCGGAGACCCTGGAACCCATTCCGGGAGTCGCTGAATCCTATGTCATCTCAAATGATAAAATGGAGTATACTTTTTTTCTGCGTTCGGATGCGAAGTGGAGCAATGGAGATCCCGTTTCTGCTGAAGATTTTGTATGTGCCATTAGGCGGGGACTTTCGCCCATCCTCGGATCGCCATGGGCTGAATTATTTTTCGTGCTAAAAAATGCAAAACGTTATTACAAAAATGAAATTGTCAATTTTTCGGAAGTTGGCATAAAGGCGCTGGATGCTCAAACCCTCCATTGTACCCTAGCGGCTCCCATTGATTATTTTCTATCCCTTGTAACACACTGGGCGTGGTCCCCCGTAAATATACGAGCCATTGAGCGTTTTGGCAATCCATGTGAGCGCAACAATTTGTGGCTAAAATCGGAAAATATTGTCGGCAATGGCGCATATATTCTGAAATCTTTTAATATTGGAGATAAAATTGTTTTACAAAAAAATCCAAAATACTGGGCCAAGGAAAATGTCGCCATTAAAAATGTACACATCATTCCCGGCATCAATCCAGATACGGAAGAAAATATGTTTATTACCGGTCAGTTGGACATTACGGATAATGTTCCCGTAGATAAAATCGACTTTTATAGAAAAAAAGGACACCTCAAATCATCGACTTCACTGGGAAGTTCCTTCTATTGGTTCAACTGTAAACGCCAACCATTCGATGATGTCCGCGTTCGAAAGGCATTTAATTTAGCGATCGATCGTGAAGCCATCGGTAAATTGCGCAACCGCGGCACGGGATTCGAAGCCTATGCCCTCGTACCCCCCGGAACAATGAACTATGATAGTTCCAATTTTTTTGAACATGATATAAAACAAGCCCAGAAACTCCTTGCCGAAGCAGGTTACCCCAATGGGGAAGGATTTCCTGAAATAACGATTCTTTACAATATAAATGATAATTGGAAAATGATTTCTGAAGCCGTTCAAGAAATGTTACGTGTCAATTTGCATATTCACGTGAAATTACAAAGTACGGAGTGGGGTGTTTTTCTCAACGAACGGCGCAGACATTGTTTTGATATATGCCGTGGAGGGTGGATTGGAGACTATAACGATGCGACGACTTTTTTGAATTTATGTCTTTCCGACGATAATAATAATCATAGCCAATGGGCTAATGATGCCTACGATACTACGATACTAAGCGCCGGAAAGGCTAAAGATTTTTCCGAAAGAAAAGAAATCTTGAACAAAGCAGAAGCGCTAATGATAAACGAGGTCCCCATTATTCCTCTTTATTTTGATTCCATTTACCATCTTGTCTCAAATCGTGTTAAGGGTTGGTATCCCAATATTCTTGATTGGCATTTATTAAAATTTATCCATTTTGCCGCCGCTTCAAAACTGAATTAAAATGTTGTTGATTAGCAAATGGGAGATTTTACTATTAGGTAATGTTTGGCAAAAAGTCTAAAGATTTTAAAACACAGTACATTCTTGAATTTGAAAAACCTTTGCGTGAGTTACAAAAAAATCTTGACGAGCTTATTGCCCGTTCCCAGGATGCTAAAGTCGATATTTCCTGCGAAATTCGTGCCCTCGAGCAAAAAATAGCCAGCGAAGAACGCAATATCTTTGCCAATCTTTCTACCTGGCAACGCGTATTGATTGCCAGGCATCCCGATCGTCCCTATTCTAAGAATTATATTGGTAGTATTTTTTCTGACTTTCAGGAGCTTCATGGCGATCGATTATTTAATGATGATCGTGCCATAATTGGTGGCTTCGCAATGCTTAATGGCGAATCAATCATGGTTATTGGGGAACAAAAAGGACGGTCGCTTAGTGAAAATATCGAATGCAATTTCGGCTGCCCCTATCCGGAAGGATACCGAAAGGCATTGCGTCTCATGAAATTAGCAGAAAAGTTTTCGTTGCCTATCATTACCTTTGTCGATACACCGGGTGCATACCCTGGTATCGGCTCCGAAGAACGACATATTGCGGAAGCTATTGCCGTCAACTTGCGCGATATGGGACGCCTTGAAACATCAATCATTTCCGTTATTATCGGCGAAGGTGGATCCGGTGGAGCGCTAGGTATTGCCATGGCAGATCGGGTACTCGCTTTAGAAAATTCATACTATTCAGTTATTTCCCCTGAGGGTTGCGCTGCCATTCTTTGGAAGGATCGAAAATTTGCACCGGAAGCCGCAGAAGCACTGCAGTTATCCCCTGAAAATTTACTGAAACTCGGTATCGTTGAAGAAATTTTACCCGAACCACTCGGTGGTGCCCACCGTAATTCCGATGCTGTATTTGCTTCAACTAAAGAAGCTATCCTACGACACCTAAAAATTTAAAAAAAATTTTCACCAAAACAGCTCATCGAAAAGCGCTACACGCGCTTTCGCAATATTGGTATTTTTTCTGAAACTACGTCCTAAGGGCTGCGCGCCCTTAGAATCCCCGCCAGAGCAAGGGGAATCCTTCCCCTTGCAACCCCT
>JAIRZB010000092.1 GCA_031267435.1 Puniceicoccales bacterium
AGCCGCGGGCGGGGGGCCTTAGGACCCCTTGGTCGGCAGGCACCACGGGCGAATTGCCCGTGGTGCCGGCCGCAATCCAGGTCCAGGGGATGGATCCCCTGGCGGGGATTCTAAGGGCGAGGAGCCCTTAGTGGGGTTGCAAGGGGAAGGATTCCCCTTGCCCTTGCGGGGATTCAACATTTTTTTCTTTCTCGAGGAGCAAATTCGAAGCCGATCTTGCCTTCCGTATTAAGAGTTAAAAAAGCGGCGAAAATTCGGCCGGTACGCTTGGAACAAAAATTTTCTAATAAATCACTTTTTCCTTCCTCGAGTAATTTTTTAGCCTGAACTTCATCGATGCGCTGTTCCAAAATACGTCTCCCGAGGCGTAGAGGGCATTTTTTTTCATTGACAAAATTCTCGCAAATATAGGCGCTTTCGGTCATATACACATTGCTACCGCAGCAGCAACACTTGCCAAGGAAGGGGTAAGTTTTCAATTTTTCCAAAGTTAATTCTTCATCGGATTCGAATTCACGGCTATTGGGGAAAGAAAATTTGATTCCATTATTTTCATCCAAAACTAATTTTGCTGCATACATTTTTCCGATCTTCGAACGGAAGCCTTCAATCGGACCTAATTCGCCATTTTTTAGTAAAATTTCAAATTCTTCCTCGAGCATGCGCCGCCCGGAAACTACCTTGTTTAATGTCATTTTTCCATCCTGTGATTTGTAAGTTTTCCAGTATTCCCACATCGGCAACCTATCCGTCGGTGAAATTAAATTTGATAATTTTCCGTTTTGGTCGGCTTCATTAAAATTTTTAATTTTATCTATAATTTCGCAGGTTAATTCCCTAATACCTTCCATGAACATAAAGCGATCTAACTGCCCCTGTTCCATCTGGCGCAGTTTATATTCCCACTCTCCGGTCATGGTCGGACTTGATAGGGTCTGCACATTGACCACATCCAGGTATTCAAACAGTCCTTCGGCTTTCGACGTCGGAATTAATTCGCGTTTACTACGTTCCATGTAATTGAGGTCGATAAGATGCTCGATAATTTGAGCCCGCGTTGCCGGAGTACCCAGGCCACGTTCCTTCATTGCCAGAGCCAATTCCTCATCTTCGAGCATTTTCCCTGCAGTTTCCATCATGAATAGCAGCGTTGCTTCGGTGTACCTCGGTGCAGGTTTCGTCAATTCCTCGATTTTTTCCACATGGACGATGGTAGCCCTTGCAGGATTGCCATCTTTTTCTACATCGAGGGCGGGAATGGTTGTATTTTCCTCCGTATCTAAAGCTTTTCCGTATACCGCAAGCCAACCTGGTTTAGTTAGGACCTTCCCTTCCGTCAAAAACTCGTATTCATCGACTTTAGAAATGCGAGAGGTCATATCAAATTCTGCAGCGGGATAAAAAATCGCTAGAAAACGGCGTACGATCATCGTATAAATTTTATTTTCATCCTCACTTAATTTATTTGTAAATTTTGTAGTTGGAATGATAGCGAAGTGATCGCTAATCTGTTTGTTGTCAAAAATCTTTTTATTCGATCCGTCAATCCAATTTTGACTTAGAATTTCTTGGGCAAACTCCGTAAATTCCCCTCCTAAAACACCCATTATATTTTTACAAGTATCGGGATAATCCTCGGGTAAGGCATTGGAATCGGTCCGTGGATAGGTAACGCATTTGTGTTTTTCATAGAGTGACTGGGCGATCTTAAGCGTCATACCAGCTGGCATTCCATATTTCGTATTGGCTTCCCGTTGAAGCATTGTAAGATCATAAAGTTTAGGTGCATTTTGTTTACTTTTTCTTTTTTTCTCGGTAATGATGGCGATGCCCCTATCATTTACTGTGGATGTAATTTGATCTGCCAGATCCAAATCGAAAATGCGATCAGCGCGGTCCGTATCGTCCACTTTCTTGAAATTTGCTTGCTGATAGGTTCCTTTGTAATTGCCATTGGTTACAGCAAACTCTGCAACTATGCGAGCATAGGGCTTTGGTTTGAAATGACGAATTTCATGTTCCCGTTTGAGCAACATCGACAAGGTGGGAGTTTGAACGCGACCGATCGTCGCCACTCCGCCGCTTCGGGACATTTTTGCTGTTACCGCACGCGTTCCGTTGATACCGATTAGCCAATCCGCCTCGGAGCGACATCGGGCGGCGGATTGTAAATTTTGCATTTCACTGCTAGGTCGCAAGTTGCGAAAACCTTCGCGGATCGCTTCCTGGGTCATTGATGATAGCCATAGACGCTGTATCGTTTTCTTGCATCCGGCTAATTCGTAAATATATGTAAAAATGAGTTCTCCTTCTCGTCCCGCATCACAGGCATTAATAATCGTATCGATATCTTTGCGCCCCATCAATTTTTTCAATTCTTGAAACTTTGACTTGTTTTTAGCGATGGGTTTCGTGTGAAACTCCGTAGGGATAATAGGCAGCATATCAAGAGACCAGCGCTTTAATTTTTCGTCGAAGTCCTCTGGCATAAAAAGTTCTACAATGTGGCCAACCGTGGAACTAATCACAAATTCATCATTTTCGAAAACATTTTCCGTCTTAATAAAATTGCCGATAGTATTCGCAATATCCTGTGCGACACTAGGTTTCTCCGCGATGACTAACTTTTTCATTGAGTCTGCACATAATAATCAGATCCGCATTTTGCAATCCATAAATTATAAAATACTAACGAAAGGTAGCACCGGAGGACTTTATTCTTTAGATTTTCATCTTGAATAACGGCTTCGATGGAGATTCGGCGATGTTTTTTGATGAGAAATTCCCTGAGAAAGAATTCCGAATTACCTTTTGTACCGTCTTCTCCAAGGAGTAAGACGTGGGATCCAGCGTGGGACATTATGTTTATAGATGCGATAATCATCTCCAAAGCGTCTTTCCAAACTTTTTTCTTCAAACAAAGGAAAATAAATCATATTACCCAATAGAAATAACCCAAACAGTCCAAAAATGATCCATGAATTAAAGAGTAGAGCTTCAGCGATCTGCATCATAAGCACACTTGCAATCATTGGATTTCGGACATGGGCGTAGGGACCTTCGATGGTGAATTTTCTAGAAGAATTCCAGGGAGCGGCCATACCTTCTCCCCTATGGGCGAAAAGCCACATGGTCCAGGTTGCTAATAACAGTCCTGCGGCAAGGAGAATGCCGCCTAAAATCATAAAGAAAAAGTAATTAGGTTGGCTGGTACAATCCGTAGAGTAGATGACAAACATGGGAACGGTTAATAGGACATTAATCGGCAATATAGTAATCGTCTTTATCCATTCTAAAATCATTTCGAAACAACTGAAAGTATCACTGGCACATTTTTGGAATAAGTCAATCTTTTAATAATATTATTTTATCTCAAAAGGTATTTGCCATGTCAAACACGATGGATATTGAAAGATTTAAGGCTTATCATTTGCTCCCACCCTCTGTCTTTTAGCCTTGAAAAAAAATCTGGGAGCTGTCAAGCGATTTTATGGAAAATAGGTAGACTTTTGGTCATCCGGAAGGAGTGGGGTAGTATGCGACTGGGCTACGTAACCGATGAAAAATTTGTTGTACTAGGTC
>JAIRZB010000101.1 GCA_031267435.1 Puniceicoccales bacterium
GCCATCGCCAGGACCTATGGAGGA
Source organism: Puniceicoccales bacterium (assembly GCA_031267435.1). GTDB lineage: Bacteria > Verrucomicrobiota > Verrucomicrobiia > Opitutales > LL51 > LL51. The sequence goes on from JAIRZB010000101.1 coordinate 25, forward strand.
GAGGTGCGTGAACTCATATGGTCGGTGATTCCAGTTCCGCCTGCTCCAGTTCCGCCTCCAGTTCCGCCTCCAGTTCTGGCAGCTCCGGCTCTGGCAGCTCCGGCTCTAGCCCATGTCGTCAAGTCGCAGCACAAGCGCAAGGGAAAGCGGATCGTCATGCACTGAAGCACCTTGCAAAGCCAGACCAGGAAAGTAAAATTTCATATATCTTACTTTCTTTTTCAAAGACAATGGCGAATGCGATATTTTAAGGATTGCTAAAAGTTAAATGGCCCGTTTTTTTTAGAAAATGGCAATCGCTTTCGAACGAGAACTCAATGAAGAACAGTATGCTGCGGTGATTTCCCGGAGCCCGACAAATCTTATTCTGGCCGGCGCGGGAACAGGTAAAACGCGGACGTTAACCTACCGCGTTGCCTGGCTCATCGAAGAAGGCGTGGCGCCAGAAAATATTTTGCTTCTTACGTTTACCAATAAGGCTGCGCGAGAAATGCTCCGGCGCGTGGAAACATTGACAGGCTTTTCCAGTAATTCATTCTATGGCGGAACATTTCACCACATTTGTCAGCGCTTACTACGGCGCCATTTGGAAAATCCAAATTTTGCGATCCTCGATGAAAATGATTCCCTGGCCCTATTTAACGATGCGATTAAATCCGTTTCCTCCGATTTTGTGAAAAATAAAAATAATCCCAATCCTCGGGTACTGTACGAAATTATGAGTTTTTCACGGAATACGATGCGGTCCGTCGCCAATGCAATCGAAGAAAAATATCCCCATATGGCGGACCATGGAGGTATGTTAAAACTTTTTATGGGACGCTATAAATCGATTAAAGAAGAACAAAATGTGGTGGATTATGACGATTTGCTCTTCAATTTTGTACAGCTATTGGAAGATACCCCGGACATCGCCGAGTGCTATAATCAACAATTTCAGCATGTTTTGGTCGACGAGTACCAGGATACCAATCCAATTCAGTTAAAAATGATTGATTTAATTGCTAGAAATGGACAAATTTTCGCGGTCGGCGACGATGCGCAGTGCATTTATACCTGGCGTGGCGCCAATATTAAAAGTATTATCGAATTTCCTCGAAAATATCCCCAAACAAAGGTGACTAAGGTCCAGGTCAATTATCGTAGCACACCGGAAATTTTGAATTTTGCTAATGAAATTCCCGTTTCGGAAAAATTTGAGTATACAAAAATTTTGAAACCAACAAAAAGTCCATTTCGGAAACCAATTGTCGTTTCCGTACTCGATGCGCGCCAACAGGCTAATTTTATCGTTAAACGACTTGTCGGTTTGCGCAGCGAAGGCTATCCACTATCGGCAATCGCAGTCCTGTACCGGGCTCACTACCAGTCGATGGAACTGCAAATGGAATTGACTCGCCATAATATTCCCTACGCAATTACCAGCGGTGTACGATTTTTTGAACAGGCACATATTAAGGATATTTTAGCATTTTTACGTTTTATTGTCAATCCACGGGATGCACGGGCATTCGTTCGCATTGTATGTCGCTTTCCAAAGGTGGGCGAAAATACCGCCGAACGTATCTTGCTCTCCTTGCAACAACTCGCCGAAATAACAAAAAAAGACCTATTTTCCCTATTGGAATCGGAGGAAGTTGTAAAAAAAGTTCCCCCAATGGCCCTGGAGTATTGGGGACCCTTGTCCCGTGTGTTGCGCGGATTATACAATGGATCGTTCGATTTCCGAAAGGATGAACCAAAATCCCGACCAAATGTGGATCTCTTCGAATATGTCCAGAATAAACAAGAAGAAAAATTGTCCTTTGAAAATATTGGCGAAATGGTTCTTTTTATCCTCGAAGAAGAGTATGGCGAGTATTTGAAAAGAACTTTTGCAAATTGGCAGCCGCGCCAGGATGATGTGGAGGCTTTTACGAGTTTTTGTAATAAATTTCAGGATATATCGGAATTGCTTCAGCAGGTGACGCTTTTACAATCGGAATCCAATGAAGAAAATTTGACCGAAGAGGAAAGTATTCGTCTCAGTACGGTCCACCAGGCAAAGGGATTAGAATTTGCAGTGGTACTCGTCTTGTCGCTAAATGAAAATAATTTTCCGCTAAGACGGACGGTTGAAGAGGGCAATGTCAATGAGGAACGACGATTGTTTTACGTCGCGGTGACGCGGGCATGCAAAGAACTATATCTATGCGTGCCCAATCAGGCAATCATCGATTATAAGAAAGGATATTTTCCCATACCATTACAGCGCAGCCGATTCATTCGAGAAATCGATGGAAATTTTTTCGAAACACTTAATTTTGCCGAAAAAAATAAACTGCCTTCGACTCGCTCCAGACGTTGGTCGGGGCGACCGGACTCGAACCGATGACCTCATGTACCCAAAACATGCGCTCTACCAAGCTAAGCTACGCCCCGTTTCCAAAAAATCCCCGGAAAACAACGACGGCGAATCCAAACAAATTTTAAAGACCTTGCAAGTTTAAACGTTAGGATGCCATGGGGTGAAGCAATTCGCCATCCTCTGTTCCATCGAATTCGCCGGCCAAAAACTATAATCCAAACTCGGCGCCTGCATCTGCCAGAAGTGATTGCATCTCTTCCCTGACCACCTCATTTTGAATGTCTCTCGCATAATCCCCCGGCGTTCGTCCTGCGTTATCTCTGCTGTTAATATCTAAAGTTTGTCGCTCCTCCCCGTATGGTGCATCCTTCAACTCTATTAGTTGTTTTACAATATCCACCTCGCCAAACCTAACGGCCGTGTGGAGTATGGTCCGTCCGTTGTTATCCCGCGCGTTAATTTTAATGCTAGGAGAAGTTAATAGAAGATCAACGGTTGCTTGATTTTGTCTCTGATTACCACCGCTCAGAAGAGCATTATGTTTCATGGCCACAAACAGAGGCGATTCTCCATTGCGATTAAATTCATTAATATCCAAATACCCATTTTCTAGCAATACCTGCGTAGCTTTATAAGAATTGGCAACGGCAAAATGCAGGGGTGTATCTCCCCATGCCGCTTCTCCGGCCAAAAGTAAATCCGGGTTGGCAAGTAGTGTAGCTAGCACAGTCTCATCCACTAAAGTGGCTGCCCAATAAACAAGCGGAAGCTGAATCCCAAATGTTACCAGCTTGTTGGGGTTGTAGTTTTTACTCAATACATAATTTTTGATTGCTGTTGGTATATCCTCAACCTTCGCAACATTGCTGTCAATTGCCAGTCGCAAGTTATATTTACTTCGCTTAGGTATTTCTTGAAGACAAGGTGTTTCCCATGATCTATCAGGAATCCCAATTGGATTACTTGATGTTCCTTCGATTAGTTGTATCTCTAACGCACTAACTTCTAAGCTACCATATCCTAAAACCAGGCTTGCGATCAACACACGCCGTCCCCTTAATTGATTGAATTTTCCTACCATATTGAAAAATAACTGTTATATTTTCCTGAAAGATGTCAATTGAAATTTTGAAAACATTTTCATTAAAAAATAAAATGGAATATGCTTCATGGCCTTTTGGAGAAATATCTCTGTTTCGTATTGCTAGTTTCATTTTTGAGGTTTTCATTGAATATCAATGACATTTTTTCATAGGCAACTCAACGCAACCGATCCCGCAGTTGCTTCCATTATTGACAGTGAACTTCATCGCCAACGGCAGCATATCGAACTCATTGCCTCAGAAAATTTTACTTCACCGGCGGTTATGGAGGCCATGGGCAGTATTCTTACCAATAAATATGCCGAAGGATATCCCCAAAGGCGCTACTATGGCGGCTGCACATTCGTCGACCAAATTGAATCGCTCGCCATCGAACGCGCCCAACAACTTTTTCACTGCGAACATGTTAATGTTCAGCCCCATTCCGGTAGCCAGGCAAATACGGCCGTTTACATGGCCTGTTTGAATCACGGCGATAAAATTTTAACGATGTCCCTGGAACATGGAGGCCATCTTACCCATGGCTATGCCAAAAATATTAGCGGCATGCTCTACAACGTTACTCACTACGGCGTTTCAGAAAAAACAGGGGAAATTGACTATGATCAACTCGAATCGCTCGCCAATGAACAACACCCCAAAATGATTACCATCGGTGCATCGGCATATTCCCGTACCATCGATTTCAAACGCGTCGGTGAAATTGCAAAAAGTTGCGGCGCACTCCTCATGGCCGATATCGCCCATATCGCCGGACTCGTGGCGACGAATCTCCACCCTTCGCCAATTCCCTATGCCGATTTTATTACAACGACAACCCATAAAAC
>JAIRZB010000005.1 GCA_031267435.1 Puniceicoccales bacterium
GCCCGTGGAACCGGCCGCAATCCAGGTCCAGGGGATGGTATCCCCTGGCAAGGGGATTGCAAGGGGAAGGATTCCCCTTGCCCTGGCGGGGATTCTAAGGGCGAGGAGCCCTTAGGCAAGTACCGGTTGCGACGAAGTGACCGGCGATTTCATGGGCTTGAGAAAGGCAATTATGGAGAGATTTTTTTTGCAATTTAGCGAGCAAATATCCAGCATTAAAATGATCGCCGGCACCTGTCGTTGTTTTAGGATGTTCGACAAAAAATCCATCCACATAGGCAATATTCGATGGAGTTGCAGCGGCACAATGGGCAGTATCATGAATTACAACTTCATCGATTTTCGTTTGAGCTTGAATGAATTGGCAAAGTTCTTTGATATCGCATTGTTTAAAATTTACATTATTTTGAGTTGATTGATGGTTTTGAAGAACGACAGCAATTTGTTCTGCTTCTTTTAAATTAAGCCCCAAGATTGTGGTACATTTTTGCGAATAAAGTTGGATTAATTGGAGTACATTGTAAATATCATCGGCGGAGCGTTTTTCTGGATCTGCGAGATCAAAGAAACAAAATTTTTGATGATCTTCCCGAATATGGTCCCCAAAAAATGTTAAAATTTCATCCAGATGAACCACCATTGTCCAATTTGTAAAACAAAAAGCATTACATGCGAAAATTTTTTCACTATTTTTTTTGATATATGGTAAAATATTTTCAAGTTTAATATGATCGAGAGGGTGGGTAATGCCGAGGAGTAGTTTGCCATCTTCAAATTCGATGGCATTTGTGGTGCCCGGATTCCCTATGGAGATTGGATTTATTTCCGGTGAAAGTCGTTGAAAGATGGAATTCAGGGGATTGCCTAGGGCGCCCATGAGTTGGACCTGAGCGCCATAAAATGCGAGTGTCTGGGCTAAAATCGGACCATTACCACCGATGCGTTGTTCGATGGGAAAGAGTTCGATGTTAGTACTTTTTCCGGAAGCATTGGAAATTCGTTCCGCAAATTGCTGAATTTTTTTAATTTTTTGAAAATTATTTCCAGGGCCAAAACGCTGATCGACGGCGGTAAAAATATGGTCAATAAATCCATCGAAGCCGACAAATATGGAAAAATCATGATTCATGTTCGAATTGTAAAAATTTCCGATCATAAGGCAAATCGAAAAACATTAATTTCTAGAAGTTTGGGTGAATGTTGCTCCATAAATATTATGGAAGCCATGCCTGTGAAGCTCCTTACAACACTCATTAATAGTCGAACCTGTCGTAAAGATATCATCAAAAACTACCAATTTTCGATTGCGGTCAACTTTAATTTTATGGTTAATATTAAAGGCTCTTTTTACATTTTGTCGACGTTCATGGATACGTAATCCAACCTGAGGAGGCGTATGGCGTGTGCGTTTTAATAGGGGAAGCACTTCCACATTGGTGGATAATTTTTTCAAAAATTTGGCAATAATTTCACTTTGATTGTATTCTCTTTTAAAAATTCGTTTCCAATGAAGGGGCACGGGGATCAGTACGCTATCCTGCAATAGGGCCATAAAGGTGTTATTTTTCTGCATAATTTTAGCGAAGTCTTCTGCTAAATATTCACCATGTTTATACTTCAATTGGTGAATAAGGCGTCGCGTTATATGGGTCAATCGCACCGCTGAACGCAGGGAAATAAATTGAAATTTTGAGCGTAAGCAACGGGGACAGAGCGATTGCGTTTTTGCCGTAATTTCCCCAAAATCATGGCCGCATTTTACGCAAATATTTTCACCGGTTAGAATAATTTTTTTAGCACATGTTTCGCAAAGATAGCGAAAATGATCCGCTTTCAAAAATTCTCCGCAGATACAACAATAGCGCGGAAAAATGTAATCCATTATATGCCTAATCCACATGCCTACTAGATATTTTACAATTAAATCGAAAGCTGTCAAAAAACAAAATTTCTTAATTCAAATTAAAATATTTTTCTCAACCAGAATAGGGGACAAAGTAAAGCACAGGCTAGGGGAATTGCAATGGCTAAACCCCAAGGAATACTTTCATTTTCCCCAAAAACATGGATGGTGTGGTAAAAACACAGAAAAAAAACAATAAAAACTACAAGCCTTGTTATGTTTTTAATGGGAACGATACACGGATTGAGAAAAAGTAATGGAAGGGCAGTGGCCGTGAACAAACAACAGGAAAAAGCATGGAAAATAATATCAAAAAAGCGCAGTTTATACCTAGCATTTTTTTCCATTTTTTGCTCGTTTTCAAAGGCAATCACCTGTCTCAATTGCGTTAGGGAAAGACTCCGCGAAGGCATATGCATAATTTCCATAATTTCCGAAGATTCGGTGAGCGTTGTAAAATTTCGCTCGGAAAAAATATCCACTTTCTGTACAATACGTGAGGATGGATCCATGAAAATTTCACGACCATTTTGCATTTTCCAAAAATGATTTTCGAATTTTCCCGTTTTGGCGATAATTCGCCGATATTCATTGCCATTTCCATCATATTCGTGGATGGATAAATCAAACGCTTGCCGGGTTTTTTTATCATAGCGATTAATGTACCATAACCGCTGCGGAGTACTGAGTGACAAATGCTTTAATTCGTGAAACTTTTCGTCCTCTGATAAAATTTTTTCATAGCAAATCATGGAATACTTTTGCGCATGGGGAATAAATCCAAAATTACCCCACAAAAGAATTAGGGAAAATAAAAGCGCTAGAAGCCAAAATATACGCGTGATTCTAAAAAAACTGATACCCGAAGACAGTAGCAACACAATTTCCCGTGCCTTGTGCATACTGTAAAAAATAAATAGAAGCGCTATGCAAAACGTGAGCGGTAGTATGAGCGGCAACAAAATAATCCCATGCCAAAAATAATATCGAAACACTTGCCCATAGACTGCGCGATGCTCCAAAAATGTTCCAAGATTGGTGAAAAGATCATCCAAAGTCAGTAGTGCCGTAACAATAATAAAAAATAAAAGAAATTTTTTTGTGAATTCCGTAAAAATATATCGATCGAGGCATTTCATTTTTATAATATTCCCAGTTCCATTTTCCCAACTTCACTGATCATATCCTGATTCCACGGCGGATCCCAAACCAAATTGACTACGACCTCACGGCCCGGATGAATCGATAGAATCGTCTGTTTTATGGACTCAATTAAAAAATCACCCATGGGACAACTCGCCGAGGTTAGTGTCATTACCACCACAATATGACCATCGGAACTTTCTTCGATGCCATAAATTAGACCAAGGTCGACCACATTCACATGCACATCCGGATCTTCTACCGTTTTTAACTGTTGAAAAAGAAAATCACTGTCGATCATAGAAATGATAAAATTTCAGAATGGCGTATGGGATAGTCCTTGCGTTGAACAATATCGCGTAAAATAATATTTTCTTGGCCGCCGGTATACTGCGCAACCCAATGGGCCCGAATCGCTTGTTTAAATTGTTTGTCCATGGAGAGTCCATCCTTTAAAACATAGTTTACGGAAAATCCATGACCTCTCAAATCGTAGGCGTCACCCATTGCAATGGCTTCACTCTGTGGGTCAAAGATCATGAATAGATCCGCTATTGGATCAAATGTCGGTATTAAATGTCGATCCGCTAACACGTTTCCCAGGGTAACATCGCCGATTGCAAGTCCAACGGCTGCCGTTTTAGGATAGCCGAATTTTTCGATCAAATCATCGTACCGTCCTCCGCCGGCAAGGGCGCGTGATTTTCCTGAACGTTCGAAAATTTCGAAAACAAGTCCCGTATAATAGGCCAATCCACGGACAATACTGAAGTCGAGCGTTACGAAAGATGCTAAGCCGAAATGTTTCAAACGCGCCAGTAATAACCGCAGCTGATCCAAATGCAAAGCTGCCTCCTTGTATGAATTTTTAAATATCGTTTGCAAAAATTTTTCCAAATCATCCACGGTACGCATGGTTTGGAAGGTTGTAATGGTTTCCAAAAGCCGAGCACCGTCCAAATTTAAGGCATTTAATTTTTGGATACTTTCATCGCGAGATTCTCGTTCTATTTTATCCACAATCGATAGAACGCTGGCAATTAAATTTTCCGGTACGGCGAAACCATGTAACAAAAAAGTCCAAAGATTACGATCGCTTAAACGCACGTGAAAATCGTCAGCGGTAAGGCCAAATGATCGCAAAATCGCAATCGCTAGGGCAACGATTTCTGCGTCGGCATAGATATTTTTTTCATCGAAAATATCCACATTGAGCTGGTAAAAAGAACGCAACCGACCTTTTTGTGGGCGCTCATAACGAAAATTTTCCTCGATGGAAAACCATTTCAACGGCCGCTTCAATGTATGAATTTTTGAGCCGATCATACGTGCGACGGCAGGTGTCATTTCGGGACGAAGCGCTACCGCACGCCCTCCGCGATCTACAAAATTAAACAGCTGTGCCGCAATCTCCTCACCGGATTTTTCCGTAAAAAGTTCCAATGGTTCAAGGATCGGCGAATCGTATTCGGTAAAACAAAAGTTTTGACAAACTTGGCGCATCTTTTCGAAAATAAAATTCCTTTCGAAACAAATTTCCGGGTAAAATTCGCGAAAACCAGGTAAAATTTCAATGGACATGGGATGGATGCTAATAAAATTGCCAAACCGTAAAGCATTTATTTTAACGGGTCTTCCTTTTGCGACTTTCTATTTTATTGAAAAATTTTTTTTTTAGGTAAGATTCTACAAAAGTGCCATGCGATTTTCTTCGACGCCATATTTTTTCTCCTTTAAAGTACTCTTTTGCGGGCTTGAAATTTGCGCTTCGGGATCGTGCTTTCCGCTTGGAAGTTTTACTGGGATTAATTTTTTTTCCATTCCTTATCGTCCATTTTTGGCATACTCTGGAACTTTTACTGCTATCACTGGGCTATTTTATGATACTTATTGCGGAAACGATCAATTGTTCCATTGAAAATGTAGTCGACCTTGCTTCCCATCGGATTCACCCGCTGGCCAAACAAGCAAAGGATATTGCCAGTGCTGCCGTACTACTCACACTCTCCAACTTTGCGTTGATTTCAATTTATTGTTTCTTCAATTAACTCCATGGACGAAGCCATTCGATTTCTTTTGACCCTCCAAAGCTATGACATGCGTTTCAATGAGTTGGAACGAAAATTAAAGAATATCCCGAAAAGTATTGCCGATTTGGAAATGAATATCGTCCAATGGGATCGGAAAATTGCCCAAGAAAAAGAACAGGTTCAAAACGTAAAACTGGAAATACAAAAATTGGAAAAAAAAATTCAAACGCTCGAAGAAACGCTCGTTGCATCTAAATATCGGCTTGCGCTTACTAGAAATCCTAAAGAATCTGGGAATTTAACTAAAAAAATCGAGGATGAATGGCTCAAAATGTCGCAGCAAGAAGAGTTATTGCTCGGAAAAATGTTTGAATTGGATACTAAAGAAACAGAATTTTCTACTTTGCTACGAACCGCACAAAATGAAATTTTCAAAATTCAAAATGAACAAAAATGCCAACGGGAGCAAATTACGGATTTAGAAAAAAATAAGGGCGAGATTCAAAACAAAATTGCGGTCATGCGCAACATTCTACGAGAGAATCATGCCCATTGGCTACAATATTACGATGGGATACGGGGAGTAAAAATGCCCCGTATCGTCGAGCTTAGGTCCGACAATATTTGCGGCGGTTGCCATCTGAAATTGTCGAACTATAACGACCAAAGAGTGGATTCCAATTTTCCATTTATAATTTGCGAATCCTGTGGACGAATGATTGTTACTACGGAGCTTTCCGCCACGTAACCGCCTTGTTATGCCCAAGGGGTAGAGCCCCATGGGGGAGCCAAACATTAAAAAATTAGACATTGAAAAATTAGACATAATATATATTATGCGAAATGAAATTATCCGCAATATTATCCGTAAAGCAAATTAAAAATTACCGATATCGATGGCGACGATTCTCAAATATTCACTCCATCACTCCTGAATACTCCTGAATAAACTTAGTTGCCCCGCCCGCGGCTACGCCGCGGGCGGGGCTAGGGCCGCCCATGGTCGGCCGGTGTTAGCCATGGGGCTCCGCCCCATACCCCGCAAGGAGTTCACGGACTCCTTGACCTCGGTATATAGAGAATTAGATTAAAGCAAAAATATTTAAAAATTTTACATTTTTATATTTAAAAATAAAAAAAACACGTTATAATGTAAAACGGCATGAATAAATTAAAAATATTATCATTAAGTTTTGGTTGTTTCATTTCAGCCATCAGTTATACAAACGCATCCACAAGTTCGACAAGAAAATGGACTTCCGAAGAAGATGAGCGACTGGTCTCTCTCATGAATACACATGGTGAGGTGTGGACTACTGTCGCCGCTCAAATACCAGATCGAAACCAAAGACAATGCCGAGAGCGATGGAATAATTATCTAGGTTCAAGTGATTTGGCTTGGACTCCAGAAGAAGATGATCTATTGGTTCAAAAAGTTAAGGAGTTAGGCCCTAATTGGCCTCGAATTGCAAGTTTTTTTGTCAATCGATCCCCTATGATTTGTAAAAACAGATGGACCGCCAATGAACGTCGCTCGCGTGAACAACAATCGCAGTCGTCATCGCTATGG
>JAIRZB010000097.1 GCA_031267435.1 Puniceicoccales bacterium
GACCTTCAGGTTATGAGCCTGACGAGCTACCAAGCTGCTCCACCCTGCAATTAAGATATTCGAAGCTTCTATTAAACACTATCAAAGTCAAGCATATTTTTTAATTTTTTATTTTTTTCTTAGAATCAAATTTTTCACCCTTTTGGCCACTAAATACCCGGTAACTTTTTCCGCAATGACTGCCTTTCTTTCCAAATTATGATCGACACAAATTACATAGTCGCAGCCCGCTTCCAATGCACTAACGGCCCGTTCCCATAATTCCCCTTCTAGTGCCTTCATCACAATACAATCGGATACAATTTTCCCTTGAAAGTTAAACTCTTCCCGGATCATTGAAATAATTTTCGGCGATTGTGTGGCACAGTGCTCGGCATCAATCTCCCGATACATGACATGCGCAATCATGACCCAAAAAAGATCTTTGCTGATGCCATTACCGTATAACCCATTGATGACATCCTCGAAAATTTTAAAATCACTCCCCCTAAGATCGGACAATGATTTTTCTACCACCGGAAGCCCTTTGTGACTATCGCCTACCACGCTACCGTGGCCAGGACAATGCTTCAATACGGACACTATACCTTCGGCCGCGGCCTGCTTCACCCAACTTACTGCCAAGCAATACACCATATTTGGGTCGGTCCCGAAACTGCGATCCCCGATAAAGGAAGGAATGCCATCAAATAGTAAATCACAAACCGGAGCACAGTTAACATTGATGCCGAATTTCAATAAATCGCCATCGATGGAACGCACACTTTGGCGAAGTGCTTCACATTTTTTCCCTATGCTTTCCTTCCCTGCTGTAAACGTTCCCGCCGCAGGAGCTCTGTAACAATTTGCGCCTTGAAGGTGTTGCACGCGCCCACCTTCCTGATCAATTAAAATATAGGGAGAATAGCGACGAATCTCATCGCAAAGCCGAATTAATTTTTCCCCATTAACATTGCCTTGTTCATCGCATTCAAAATTCCATTCGGACAAAATTATTCCAATGGGACGATATTTTTCCATGAATGCTACCTCATTGGCGGTCAATTCCTTTCCCGAAACGGCAAAAATAACGGGCAAGTGCTCCGGCTCTGGAACTATGGATGTGCGTAAAATAGCAGCAAGGTAAAAAATTATAGGCAACAGAATGCTTCTAATATGCATTTCATGATAGGACTCGATTTATGATGAAAAAAGTCAAGCAAAAACAAAGTAATGTTTTAAAGCAATAAAATTTTTGGTGCCCAGAGAGGGGGTCGAACCCTCACTCCCTCGCGGGAATCGGATTTTGAGTCCGACGCGTCTGCCGATTCCGCCATCTGGGCAGATAATATCCATAGAATTAAGGTAAATATGCAAATGTCAATGAATTATTTATTTTTCTATGACTTCCCCATACCTCTCCCATGAAACACTCCCTTTTTCCCGCATAAATCAACTCCAATCGAAAACTCACCATTGATTGCTTTACCATAATTTTTGGAAAAATTATGTATTTGGAAGAAAAAGATTAAATGTTGCTTGAAATTTTTCTTTTCTTAGAAAACTTACTTCCTTGTGCGATATTTGAATTTTATTATTTTGGGGATTTCCTTCTTCTTTTCAGGATGTTCTAGTACTTTTTCGGGGAATACGACTGAACATTCCGAAGCTAAAAAACTTTCCGCTAATTCGGATACCCCAGCAAAGGTTCGTCCCTACGCCTATAGTGGCACGTTGAAACTCTATGATGCCCCATTTTGGCGGTGGCCGTTTTCCCATCCCGACTACGGCTATTGTATTACCGATGAAAAGGGGACCATGGCAGCATTTTTAGACATTTCCGATCTCGCAATGGGAACTTCTTTGGTAAATTTTATCGATAAAACGGTCACCATTAGCGGCCAAATTGCTCCCCATAAACATCACGGCGCCATCGTCATCAATGCAAGGTATATTACCGATATGACGAGCTTTTAACGCCATGAATTTAATGCCATGAATTTTTCTTTCTCCCACGTTGCCATCGAATCGATCGCCCATGTTTTGCCACCAATTGTGGTCACATCGGATGAAATTGAGCAACGGTTGGGCGCACTCTATGAACGACTTCACCTACCATTCGGTCGCCTCGAATTGATGACGGGTATTCGGGAACGGCGCATGTGGCATGGTACCATTCCTTCTTCCCAGACCTGTACGGAAGCCGCCCAAAATGTTTTGGAACAAACTTCGATTCTCCAAAATGATATCGATTTACTCATTCATGCTTCCGTTTGTCGCGACCGGCTAGAACCGGCGACGGCGGCCTACATTCATCGTAATTTACAGCTTTCAAATCATACACTGTTTTTCGATTTATCGAATGCTTGCCTAGGATTCTTGAGTGCAATGACAATGGTGGCGTCGATGATTGAGACAAGGCAAATTCGTTCGGCCCTAATCGTTTCAGGGGAAAATGGTAAGCCGCTGCTCGACCATACATTCGCACTGCTCCAAAATAATAACACCATTACCCGGCAAACAATAAAGTCCTATTTCGCTAATCTGACGATCGGATCCGGAGCGGTGGCGGCATTGCTTTGCCACGAATCTTTGGTTGAAAATCAAACGAAAATATTGAAATTAAAGGCCGTTTCGGCACTTTCTGACTCGAGCGGCTGCACCCTATGCCAAGGCGACATAACCATCGATCATGGGTTGGCAATGCAAACGGATTCGGAAGCACTACTGAAACTCGGTATTCAACTCGCTCAAAATAATTGGCAGCAATTTTTAAATTACATTCAGCTCTCCAATAAGGATATTGCACACACGATTTGCCATCAGGTCGGCCAACGCCATCGATCATTGCTGTATCAAGCCCTGGGACTCGATTTGGAAAAAGATTTTTCAACATTTCCATTTCTCGGCAATACGGGATCCGTTGCACTCCCTCTAACCCTATCGTCCGCCATCGAGAAAAATATTATCCATGGCCAAACCGCCCTGCTCGGTATCGGTAGTGGTATAAGTTCGCTTATGATGCTTCTAGAAATCGTTTCAAAAATATAAATTTTTGTCATTCTACAATATGCAATTGATATTCCTCGTAAAAACATAGAACGAAAACGCGGTATGTGGATTTATTTTTTAGGCATTGGCGGGACAGCAATGGGAAATTTGGCAATTTTACTGCAATCGCTGGGCTATGAAATTTGTGGTAGTGACCAAAAAATTTACCCGCCCATGTCGGATCTCCTCGAAAAAAATAAAATTAACATCTACGATGGCTATTCCGCACAACGCCTCGAAAAACTTAGCCCCGATCTCGTCGTCATTGGCAATACCATCTCAAGGGGGAACGAAGAGGTCGAATGGTTACTCGATTGTAAAAAAATTCCCTATTGTTCTCTCCCGGAATTGATTCACAAAAAAATAATCGGTAATCGGGATGCGATTGCTGTCACCGGAACCCATGGCAAAACAACTACAACCACACTCCTTGCCTACTTGCTTTCGCTCAATCGCTGCGATCCAGGTTATTTCATCGGTGGCGTTCCAATCAATTTTCCATCCGGGGCTTGCTACGGAAAAGACAATTCTCCATTGATCATCGAGGGTGACGAATACGATTCCGCATTCTTCGATAAACGTAGCAAATTTATTCACTACTTGCCCAAAATATTGGTTATGAATAACATCGAGTTCGATCACCTCGATATTTTTCACGATCTACGCGATATTCAGCGGACGTTTTTGCACCTTATTAAACTCGTTCCCTCAAGTGGCTGTATCGTAGCCAATGGCGATTCTATGACCATCCGTGAATTATTGCCCGTTCCCTGGACAAAAACTATCTTTGTCGGTAAAAGCAATGATAATGATTTTATCATCGGTAATGAAGAATTAACACCCCGGGACTCAACGTTTACCCTCTCCGATAAAAATACGACTACGATGATTCGAAGTCCGCTTTTCGGTATCCATAATGTGCGCAACGTGGCAATGGCTGCCGTCGCAGCATGGCAATACATGGGACGGAACTTAAACATCGATTTGAGCCATTTCAAGGGTATTAAAAAACGCCAGGAAATTATTTTTAATGATCAAAATACGGTAATTATCGAAGACTTTGCCCATCATCCAACGGCGATTGCGGAGACGATTCATGCCATTAGACAGGCATTCCCAAACCATCGACTCATTACCGCCTTCGAACCACGTAGCCATACGGCGTGCTCCAACTATTTCCAGGAGGGTTTTATCGAATCTTTTATGGGAAGCGATGAAGTTTATATCGCCGAAGTTTATAAAAATAAAACCCAACGGCTCGATACCTGTAAATTAGCACGGGATATTCGCTATTGCTATGCGCAAGCGCTTAATGTCGATACCATTAAAACGACTTTCCTAAAAAAAATTAACCACGAAAAACAAGTTTTTCTTTTCCTTTCCAACGGTGACTTTGCAAACATTGCACAATATTTAAAGAATAATTTAGGATTGCCTCGTTAAAAAATCAGAATAATATTCACGCTTATATGAATAAGCGTATTCAGGATTTCATCACCCACGATAAAGATAAACTGATCGAACATCGATGTCAAACAATTTCTAAAGAGACATTACACCTTCCCGGAGTAGACTTTATCGATCGAGTTTTTGTCCATACGGATCGTTCCCAACGCGTCCTCAATAATTTTGCATGGATCGCACACAAAGGACGGCTTGCTGGAACGGGATATATGTCAATTTTACCCGTGGACCAGGGCATAGAGCATTCGGCAGCGGCAAGTTTTGCGCCGAATCCAATCTATTTCGATCCAGAAAATATTATTAAACTCGCCATCGAAGGCGGTTGCAATGCGGTGGCATCGACGCTCGGTGTTCTAGGGAGTTTAAGCCGGAAATATGCCCATAAAATTCCCTTCGTCGTTAAACTAAACCATAACGAGCTATTAACCTGTCCCAATAAATTTGATCAAATTTATTTTGCCCGGGTAAAGCAGGCCTATGAGATGGGAGCGGCGGCCATTGGCGCAACGATTTATTTTGGTTCAGAGGAATCCACTCGCCAAATTCAGGAAACAAGTACAGCGTTTCAGTTAGCCCATGAGCTAGGATTAGTAACGATTCTATGGTGTTACCTGCGCAATCCGAGCTTCAAAGCAGATCAGGATTATCACACAGCGGCAGATCTAACGGGTCAGGCTAATCACCTCGGCGTAACCATCGAGGCAGACATTATTAAACAGAAATTACCAACAAATAACGGCGGATTTAAGGCGGTAAATTTCAGCAAAACCCATGAAAAAGTTTATAGCGAATTGACCACAAATCATCCCATCGATCTGACACGCTATCAGGTCGCAAACTGCTACATGGGACGCATGGGTCTAATTAGTTCCGGAGGGGCCTCCGGCCAGGATGACTTTAACGAAGCAATTCAAACGGCAATTATTAATAAGCGCGCCGGAGGGTCCGGTTTAATTTGTGGCCGTAAAGCATTTCAACGTTCCATGCAAGACGGTGTCGAACTACTCAATACAATCCAAGACGTTTACCTGGAACCATCGATTATAAGTGCATAATCTCCAGAGGGCTCCGCCCTCTGGACTCCCGCAAGGAGTCACGGACTCCTTGACCTCGGTATGCGGCCAAGCCATGCGAAATTTCGCATGGTTTGGCCGCAGGCGGCCATTATCCAGGCCCGGCGC
>JAIRZB010000087.1 GCA_031267435.1 Puniceicoccales bacterium
CGGGGTCAGATCCTCCGTCCCAGCGCCGGCGTTTCTGGCGATGACGATTTCGACCGCCGCCGCCGAGCGCTCGTCCGCGTTCGTTATCAGGTCTTTCAGCGCTTCCGTGTTCAGCGTGACCTCGCCCGCGCCGGAGACGATCCTGACGTTTTCGACCTCGCTGGCCGCGACGGCCCTCAGGTCTCCTACGGGGATTTCCACCCGGACTTCCCTGACCTCGGCGGGTTCACCGGTGACCGCGTCAACCTGCCCTGGGATCCTGATCTCCACGGCGGCCTCCGTGCCGCCCGCCTCGAACGCCGCCTGGAGCGCGGCTTCGACGACAGCCGGGCTTATCGCGCCGGCGGGCACGGAGACGGTCTGCGCGCCGGAGGGCGCGTCAAAATTCACGTCTCTGTCAGCGTCGATGGGAACGACGACCGCCGGAGGCTCTTCCCCGCCTCCGTTATCGATTTCAAAATCCGCCCCGCCCGGTTCCGGCGTCGGCGTTACAGGCTCTTCCGGCTGGACCGGCTCTTCGGGCTGGCCCGGCTCGTCGGCTGGGTCCTCCGGTTCCGGTGTCGGTGTTACGGGCTCTTCCGGCGTTACCGGCGGCCGCGATCCGCCGCCGCCGCCGCCACCGCCGCCGCCGCCTCCTCCTCCTCCGCCAGGGGCAAATTCAGCTGGAGTGCCGCCGCCGCCACCACCGCCGCCACCGCCGCCGCCTCCAGCGCCGCCTCCAGCGCCGGCAGGAGCAGCGCCAAAACCAGGAGCAGCGCCAAAACCAGGAGCAGGGGTAAAGCCAGGAGAGTCGGATCTTGGTGCGGTCAAGCAGGGCCTGAAAAAAGTGTCTAATCCTGATGATGGGAAAGTGTTGGAGCCACCAAAGAAAGAAATAAAAGAAGGCATGGGTATACAAGATATATTCCAAAACATGACAGTTCATAATTCAGATGAAAGTAGTTCCTCAGAAGAGAACGACCAAGATGCGATAGATTATGATACTAGAGTTCCACAAAGTACTGAAACAAATAGTCCTGAAGAAACTAAAGCTGCTGAAGAAACTAAAGCTGCAGAGGCAGCGCAAAAACAGGAAAAGGCAGCGCAACAAGCGCGGAGCCAAGCATTAACTGATGCAAAAAAAGCATTGGCAGAACTTCCCACTCAACAGGCCACAGAAGCGCAGAGAGGAAATTTTTCTGAGGATACCATAAAGGGTCTTGTTCTTCCAGACCGAAGAGCGTCTCATTTGCCTTTGATGGCAGTACAAAAAATGATGACCGATAATCCTGGAGCTGCTGGCATCCTAAAAAAACAAGTGCCAGAGTTAGGAGAAGGAGGACGGAGCGAGAAAACGATCGAGACCAGTAGGTTTGGAGAAGTTTTGCCCAAACTTCAGGAAGCGGTGGTGGATAACATGCCAGGATTAAAGAAGAAACAAGGAGAGTTCCATGCATTGCAAATGCAAGAGGCAGAGGTAAAGGTTGCGCTTGCACAGGCTAAAGTAGACGGTGACGACGATATTGGAGCCAAAGAAGCAGTGCTTAAAGAGTTACAAGGGAAAATAACTACACTGAAAGACGAAGTTTCTAGACTGCAAAGTATCGTAATAGATAGTAAAGCTTTAGCGGATGAAATAATTAGAAAAACAGGCGGTGACGGAATAGATATTAGGGGTGCAATGGACAACAGACGCGCAGTTGTGGCACCGGAGAACGACAGCGGCAGCGAGGAAGGTGAAAAATCTAGCAGCACCCAATTCTAGCAGCACCCAATGGTAGTACATATTTTAATGGTGAGCAGTAACAAAACCCAGGAACGGAACAACGGTGGCCATGAAAATGTAGCCACCATTTTTCTTGCCATGAAATTAATTCCTAGATGAAAAAATTCTACTCCAAGTAGAAAAATTCTATCGCAAATAGAAGAATTCCACATCAAGTGGAAGAATTTCACTGTGAGTGAAAAAATTCTATCGTGAGTAGAAGAATTCCATCCAAAATGAAAAAATTCCATTTTCAGTGAAAAAAAATTCACTCCGAATGAAAAAATTCTATCGCAAATAGAAAAATTCTACTCCGGATGAAACATTTCGAAAAAATTTCATTTTCAGTGAAAATTTTTTATTGCTAAGTGGATTGGTTGACAGCTAGACGAGTGCGCTGTAAAGCACTTTCTAAAAATTCTTGGGCATGCTTTTCCTCCCTTGAATTGCCCGTGGAAATGTCATTGGATAGTTGTTCGTAAATTGCCACCGCTTTCCGAAAATTTCCAACGTAGGCCTCAATTTTTCCTTCCCGGTACTGCGCCGCATGGCGTATCCGGCTTCCTGAATTTTCCGCCGATTTGAAATGCTCTAGGCTTTTTGAAAAATTTCCTTTTGCAAAATCAATCTCACCGCCTATGAATTCCGCCGATCCCTTATCATGTGTCGCTAGCTCTTCCAGTGCTCTCTGTGTTATCTCCCGGTCTCCAAGCTTTTGCACTCCACGTACTTTCCATAGTAAAATTTTTTTCAAATCAATACCCTCATACCCGCATAGCATCTGCTCTATTTTTTGCGCACCTTCGAAATTTCCCCGCTCCCAATTCAAACGCATTTGCAGCTCCCATAGCGGTATCGTCTCTGCCGTTATGCCGTTGAGGTGAATCATCTTTCCCAGGGAAATCGCCCATAGAGCTTCGCTAATTCGCCCCAGACGGTATTGCATTTGGGCGTAGAAATAATAGTGCTTCACATCATGAATACCCCGGCGAATCCAGGGCTCCAAATAGGTTAGGGCACGCTCGAAATTGCCTTTATGATTCCAACAGGTCGCACAATTCCAATCCAATCGAGCCTGCAACTGCTCTTTTTTGAAAATGATACTTCCCAATTTCTCAAAATTTTCGCTATGCAACAGCGCGCATCCGTAGCGAAATAAAACTTCTTCGTCTCCATCTTTGTGGTAGCACTCATCGTAAATCGCCGCCGCCAGATCGTAATCCCCGTTCCGATAGTACGCATCCGCCGCAATAATTAGATAGCGAAGGGTCTCCTTTTCATTGTCGATCGATTGACTCGCCTGCAAATAGTAGTCCGCGGCTTTGCGGTAATGTTTACCCCTAAGACAAATTTCACCTAAAAGTTCCAGAAAAGGAATCACCAAATTCCCATCGATTCCTTTGAGTAAAACTTTTCCAGCTTCCTCCGCTTGGTGTAAATTTCCGCAATCTGCGAGTATCCGAATCGCATCGATCTGACTATCCCAACTGAAGGTATATTCGCCATATACCCATTGATAAAAATACCACAGGAATGCTAGGGCCACTGCCCTAGATTTTCGATTTTTTGATTTTCTGTACCACATGGTCATCGATAACTATGCGCTTCCTATCCTTTTGGTCCGGAAGCATATACATCGTATCCATCATCAAATTTTCCATGATCGATCGCAGTGCCCGTGCGCCAGTTTTCCTTTCCAGTGCGATCTTCGCAATCTCACGAATTGCCTCCGCGGTAACCTCCAATTCCGCCCCATCCCAGGACAGTAGCCTTTGGTACTGCTTCACCAATGCGTTGCGCGTATGCGTTAGCACATGGATCAAGTCTTCCTCGCAAAGCTCGTCGAGAACCGCAATTACCGGTAGGCGTCCAATAAACTCGGGGATTAATCCGAAATGCACCAGATCCTCCGGCTGTACCCGACGGAGAATATTTTCTTCCCCCTGATCCGAATCTCGCAGTTCGGCACTAAAGCCCAAAATTTTCTTCCCCACGCGGTCCTTGACAATCTTATCTAAATCCGCAAAAGCTCCCCCGCAAATAAATAGGATATTTTCCGTATTAATTTTGATGTACTCCTCCTCCGGATGTTTACGGCCACCCTTGGGCGGCACATTGCAAACCGTTCCTTCCAGGATCTTAAGGAGTGCCTGCTGTACGCCTTCACCGGACACATCCCGCGAAATGGAAACATTTTCTGTCTTGCGAGCAATTTTATCGATTTCATCGATGTAAACAATGCCACATTCAGTTTTTTTAGTATCGTAATTTGCATTTTGTAGCAGGCGGAGAATAATATTTTCCACATCTTCACCCACATACCCCGCCTCCGTTAGTGTCGTCGCATCGGCGATCGCAAAGGGAACATCCAATGCCCGGGCTAGTGTCTTCGCTAGAAGTGTTTTACCGCTACCCGTAGGTCCAATGAGAAGGATATTACTTTTTTCAATTTCGACATCATTGTCAACATCATTGTCGATTTCCTGCATTTGTAGGAACCCTTGGCTGTCAGGAATGGTGCCCGATGCAACAAGGCGTTTGTAATGATTGTAAACCGCTACGGAAAGCACTTTTTTAGCATATTCCTGGCCGATAACGTATTCATCTAAAATTTCTTTTAGCGTAGACGGTATCGTACATTTAAAGGAAAAGGACTCCTCAACCTCCGAGATATTTTCCAGGGACCTACTTTTTTCGCCGTAAAATTTTTTCGCAAAGCCTTTTGTCTCACGAGATAGGGCAGCGGAACAAATCTCAACGCAGCGATCACAAATAAATACACCATTGGGCCCCGCAATTAGTTTTCGTACGAGACCTTGGTACTTTCCGCAAAATGAACAACGATCGCTAAAATTATTCATCACTGTGATCAAATGATAAATTCATAACATTGTCACCATCTTTTTTATTTTTTCTCCGTTCGCCACCCAATAAATTTTTGTCTTCCATGAGGTGTTCGATCATCAAACCGAGGGAATGGTTGCTCGATGCTATGCGAAATGCCTTAGTACAAACTTCCCGACGAATTTGAGAAAGTAACAATTCGAAAAAATTAAAAGCTTCATGCTTATACTCATTCAGGGGATCTTTTTGGCCGTAGCCGCGTAGACCCACACTGCGACGTAATTCTTCCATTTCAGTGAGGTGGTCCTGCCAATTATGGTCGATGGAACTTAGGATGACGGCCTGTTCCATCTCGCCTAGGAAATCCGATCCCTCCACATCGATTTTCACGGTGTAGGCCGATTTAATCTTTTCCATGGCAAAATTAACCGCAACTTTGAGGTCATCGAATTGCTCCAAATCCTCCCGTTTCAGCGAAATCGGAAAATAGATATTAAAAGAACTGATTATCGCATCCAAACCTGGACTGTCTCCAAAACAATCTTTTTTCGTCAATAGGCAGGTGGAAAGTTGGGCCGTGATTTCATCCTCGATTAGGGAAAATAGCAAATCTCTAATATTTTCTGCGGCCAGAACCTGATTGCGCATGTTGTAAATAATTTCGCGCTGTTTATTGAGCACATCGTCGTACTGTAAAAGTCGGCGGCGTACGGAATAATTATATGCTTCGACTTTTTTTTGAGCCGACTCGATGGAACGGTTCAGCAGTGGATGTTCCAATACATCACCTTCCTGGAAATTGCGATCCAAAATCGCTGCCATTGGTCCTGATCCAGCAAATAGACGCATTAGATTGTCCTCCAACGATATGAAGAAACGGGAAACACCCGGGTCGCCTTGACGTGCGCAGCGTCCCCGTAGCTGTCGATCCACACGCCGCGACTCATGGCGTTCCGTTCCGATAACGAATAGGCCGCCGAGCCCTGCGACTCCTTCGTCTAGACGAATATCTGTGCCGCGGCCTGCCATATTAGTCGAAATGGTTACTGCGCCCAATTGTCCCGCATTGGCGATAATTTCCGCCTCCTTTTCGTGGAATTTTGCATTCAAAACGGTATGCCTAATTTTTTCTAACCTTAGCATGCGACTGAGCAGTTCCGATGCCTCCACGGAAGCCGTTCCAACCAGTACGGGTTGCTGTTTCCGATGGGCTTCTTTGATGGTTTCCAAAACCGCCGCATACTTTTCCCGCCGCGTCTTATAAATGACATCGTTGTGGTCGATGCGGCGGCAGGGATTATTGGTTGGAATGGCCATCACGTTTAGTTTATAAATATCATAAAATTCCTGGGCTTCCGTTTCGGCAGTTCCCGTCATGCCGGCTAGTTTTTCGTACATGCGGAAATAATTTTGAATCGTAATGGTTGCGTAGGTTTTCGATTCTTTTTCCACTTTTACGCCTTCCTTTGCTTCCACCGCCTGGTGTAATCCCTCACTCCAGCGGCGTCCCGGCATCGCCCGTCCCGTATTCTCATCGACGATGATCACCTTCCCATCCTGGATGACGTACTCCTCGTCGCGGTTGTATAAACTATAGGCACGCAATAGCTGGTGTAGGCAGTGGATTTTTTCACTTTTATCGATGAATACGGCTTCGGCGGCCTGTTTTTTACTCAGCTTTTCTTCCGGATCCATTCCATGATTCCCATCGATTTCAGAATAAATCGCTGGTAAATCGGGTAAAACGAAGGCGTGAGGATCTTCGGGGTAAAGTGCCGTGCGACCGATTTCGGACAGGTCGACCTGGTGCCCCTTTTCGTCGATGGTGAAATAAAGCTCTTCCTTGAGTATTGTACGTGTTTCACGGTTGATATCGGCGCCAATTTCCAGATCAAATTTATCGAGTTTTTTCGCGTAGGTACCATTTTCAAGGAGGCGCATGAATTGACGATTTTTCGGCATTCCTTGTTTAACCTTCCACAATTTTTTGTAGGCCTCCTCATTCTGCGGATCCGCATCGAGTAGATCTCGCGCTTCGTCGATCAGCTTATTACACATCGTCTGCTGCATGGCGACGATATTTTCCACGAGGGATTTAATTTCAAGGTAGGGAGCTTCGGATTCCTCGAAACTCGGTCCGGAAATAATCAGTGGAGTTCGTGCCTCATCGATTAGAATTGAATCGATTTCGTCGACAATACAGAAGTAGTGGTCCTTCTGTACCTGTTCTTCCAGGGAGGAGGCGAGACCGTTATCGCGGAGATAATCGAAACCGAATTCGGAGGAGGTGCCATAGGTAATATTGCAGTCATATTGTTCATGGCGCTCATCGGAGTCCATGCCGCTTTGAATGCAGCCCACGGAGAGGCCCAACAAATTGTAGAGGTAGCCCATCCATTCGGAATCGCGGCGGGCCAGGTAATCGTTAACCGTAGCCAATTGACAATTGCGTCCGGTGAGGGCATTGAGATAGAGCGGTAGGGTAGCAACAAGGGTTTTACCTTCGCCGGTGGCCATTTCTGCGATGCGGTTTTCATGAAGCGCGATACCACCGATGAGTTGGACATCGTAGTGGATCATGTTCCATTCGAGTTCGTGGCCACAGACTTCGATGGACCGTCCAAATAGACGGCGTGCGCCTTCCTTAACGATGGCAAAGGCCTCCGGTAGGAGGCTATCCAGAGATTCACCCTGCCGGTAGCGTTCCATGAATTCTATTGTTTTATTACACAGCTGTGACTCTTCCAGCGCCCCATATTCCGCTTCATAGCTGCAGATGGCCTTAATTTTGGGTTGACATTTTTTAAGAAATTTTTTATAATGCCGCCCCGAAAACAGTCTCAAAAATTTTCCAATCATTCTCTACCTCAATTCTTTTACTCTCTGAGAAAAGAAATTAAACAATTTATTGCCCTTTGCCAACGAAATAAATTACTTCCTGTGAAATTAGTAAATCTACATCGACGTATCATTTATCAGGAGCATCGGGAGAAGATTGCCTAGCTTTCTTAATTTTCAGCCATATTCCAACGGCTAGGATAAGGATAGCGAACAGGATCATGGCTAAATGTGCACATGGCATGGAATCGAGATGCCCATCCATGACCACATCCGCAACGACGTATCCAATAAGACAAGTAATAAATGCCCAGGCCATCCCCGATAGCGTATTGTAGAGCGCAAAACGATAGGGATTAACGCGGGCCGAACCAATGATAAGCGGACTTGCCATTCGAATGCCATAAATAAAGCGAAACGAAAAAATAAACAACGCATCCATCTTGTGCAAAAGATTGAAAACTTTATCCCTGACTTTGGCTACCTTTTTAAATTTTTTCGTGATCCATTCCGTCCCCATCCTATGTCCTATCCAAAATAATCCTTGATCGACAATAACCGTTGTTAGGAATGATATCAAAAAAACATAATAAATTGACAAATATCGATAGGAAGCTAGAGCGCTGGCCGTCAAGATCACAACTTCACCTTCCACTATTGCTCCCAAAAATACGGCCCAATATCCCCAATCTTTTACGAATTCAGAAAAACTACTCATCCTACACCTACATTAGGTAATCTATTCTTTTCTGCCAATAAAAAAATTATTTTTTTGCGACTCCATTTGCCTTTTGGAAAAATCTCCAACTAGGTACAAGATAAACAATTTCTTTTCATTTGCCAACGAAATAAATCGTTTTTTATAAATTGCTAAATCGACGGCGCATAGGGAGGTACATCAGCATCGATAGGAGGCCTTGCAGTTCAAGAAACTGTGGCTATGGCATTGCGAGGCATGGAGATTTGAATTTTATGGAAGATGTTTTATATTTGGAATTCTAGGTCAGAGTATGAAAAATCGAGAATCTAAAACTATTCTAAATCGCAGTTCGCAGCAACATCCAGGATAATCGGATTGGGGAGGGCGTATGGGTAACCTTTGTCCAATCATCTATGCAATGAAAGTAGTTGAGATATGGAAAAAATTGAGAATTCGGCCATGGGGACTATTGCGACAGCAGCGATCGAATTTTTTTATAAATGGAAGAAACGGTAAATCCAAAATATTCCTGGACCTGTTGCCCGGGGGCGCTAAAGCCATAGTCATCAACCGAAATAATATGCCCTTCGGAGCCTACGAAGGGGTACCAGGGCATCGCAATTCCCGCTTCAATGGCCAAGCGTAATTGACATGATTTGGGTAAAATTTTTTCCACATATGCATCGCTCTGGCGTTTAAAAATTTCCATACTCGGCATGGATATAACACGCGCAAATGACGAAAAATCCTGAGCGGCTTCTAAGGCGAGGGATAATTCACTGCCCGTCGCTAGCAGAATTAATTGTAATTTTTTCGTTTCTTCTCGGGCAATGTAAGCTCCACGGAGCGTTCCATTTTTTCGATTGGTAATATCCGCCAGTATGGGCAAATCTTGCCGTGATAGAATAAGCGCTGTCGGTCCATTTTTCCGTGAAAATGCTGCTTCATATGCACCTTCGCATTCTCCTGCATCTGCGGGTCGAATCACATCCAAATTGGGTATACTGCGCAGGGCAGCCAATATTTCCACCGGTTGATGCGTCGGCCCATCCTGACCGACTGCGATCGAGTCGTGAGTAAATATGTATACCACGGGTAATTTTGCCATTGCGGCTACGCGAATCGCAGGTCGTAAATAATCGGAAAAGGCAAGAAAAGTTGCTCCGCTGAGTTGAAAAATATTGTCGTAGGCCATGCCATTTAAAATTGCACCCATCGTATGTTCACGAATGCCGAAGGCTATGTTTCTACCGCCGTAGTTTTTGCAGCTAAAATCGCCTTTGCCGAATAAATAATTTTTATTGGAATGGACCAAATCAGCGCTTCCTGTAACGATTTTTTGATTTTTTTCAGCCAAGGCATTGAGTATTTTTCCACCCGCTTCTCGAGTTGAAATCGATTTCATACCTTCATGGAAAATATTTTCGAATTCAAATTCATTTTCCATGGATTGGTTTTCAAAAAATAATGAGTATGGGTCCTTGTTTTCTTTTTTCCAAGCATCGAATTGGTCTTCCCAACGATTATAATCTTCGCGCCATTGGCGGCGTCTAGCTGTAAATAATGTTTTCACTTTTTGGCTAACAAAAAACTGCCATTCCGGTAAATCTAAATTTTTTTTTGCTTCGGCGACGAATTTTATACCGGCTTCACCGTGCGCCTTATTTGTGCCTTCGATCCCGGGAATGCCGTAGCCGATGGTGGTTTTTGCAATAATTAAATTCGGTCGATTTGCTATTTTTGCTTTTTCATAGGCTTCTATAAATTGAGCAATGCTGTGACCATCGATGGTTTGCACAAAAAATCCGTAGGCTTCGAAGCGTTGGCGGACGTCTTCGGATTGTGTTTTTGCCAAAGGTGCATCGATGGTAATGTCATTGGAATCATAAATTAGAATTAGATTATCGAGCTTCAAATGACCTGCCAAGGAACATGCTTCGTGGGAAATTCCTTCCTGTAAACAACCATCGCCGCAAAGGCAGACGATGCAATAATTTAGAATTTTTTGAATATTATTTACATGTCCGTGGAGCATTTTTTCGCCAATTGCAAAGCCGACCGCATTGGCAACCCCCTGTCCCAGAGGTCCCGTCGTGCATTCCACTCCGGGAGTAACGCCGAATTCCGGGTGACCGGGCAAATTACTTTCCCGGGTGCGAAATCGGGATAGTTTATCGATTGCGAATCCACTCAAATACAGCCATGCATAGAGAAACATTGTACCGTGTCCGGAGGATAGAACGAAGCGATCGCGATTGATCCAGCGGGGTTGTTTTGGATTCAATTTCAATAAATGGCCGAACAAAGCCGCACCGATTTCGGCACAACCGAGCGGTAACCCGAGGTGTCCAGATTGGGCTACTGAGACAGCGTCTAACGCGAGTCCGCGTGCGATATTTGCTGCCGTTTGCAAATCCGCCATCTTCTTTCGTGAAACTGCCATAGCTATCGCTATGAAATATCTTTCCAGTTTTCGTCAATTCCTCCTTGCAATATTTATTAAAAGATCCTGCTATGAATTTCCATTAAAAGAAAATAGGGACTCATCGGTAAACGGGATGAAATATTGATGGTTTTTCGAGAAATTTCAAAAAAATACCTCGATTTTAACATGCCCCTTGCTCCCATCCTCTGCCATTCAGCATTGCTGCCATTTTTAATTCTGTCAAATGATTTATTTGGAGTTTATAAAAAATAATCAACGGAATGGATTTTTTATTTTATAAACTTTAAATTTCTATGTCTCCGGTAGATTTACGCAAGTATTATTATGGATTTACAAATCCACTCAAAGAAAAAGTGTGAAATATTTTTATTTTTTTAAAATTATTTCGGGAAATTATTTTCTCAAAAATCATTTGGCAGCACAGCCGAATCCCTCAAGGCTAAAAGACAACTGAAAATAGGCGATGCGTTTAGGTTTATTTAATCATTGCAAATAATGTTTAGAGCTAAAAAAGTAAAATTAATCGGAAACATTTGCATGATGCCTGTCGAAATAATCTTGCAAAATTAAAACCGCTGCCGCCGAATCAATGGCACCACTTTTGCGTAAATTTTGACGATTTTTACTTGAACGTTTTCGCAGATCATACACATTTTCACTGGTTAATCGCTCGTCCATTCGCTCCATGGGAATGGTAATGTATTGTTCCAGCAAATGAACAAAATAATCAACCTCTTTCGCTTTCGTTCCAATTGTGTCATCCATGTTGATCGGATATCCAATAATAATTTTGTGAATTTCGCGAAGTTTCACAATTTCTGCGATCTTTTTTGCCGTATTATTCTTGCCCGTGACACGAATGGCTTTAATCGGTACCACAAAATTTAACACACTGTCCCCCACACTCAAACCAATTCGCTTTGTACCGTAGTCTATTCCTAAATAATCCATTTAACGAATCGTAATCGCATTTTTTATGAGCTGATCAGCTGATGCTTCAGGAAATTTTTCCGCAAATTTTATGATCATCGCTTCCGCTTCCGTTCGCTTGTATCCCAATGCAATTAATCCTAAAATAGCATCGTTTTGCTGAGAATTGAAAGTATTCCTCCCCATTGTGTGAACATCCGTACTTTTTATTTTATCTGAAAGTTCCCAAATTATCTTCTCTGCCGTCTTTTTTCCGATACCAGGAACTCCAGCTAGCAAAGTAACATTTTTTGTCGCAATGCAATGATTTAATTCGGATAATTTAAATTTACTCAGCATGGCTAATGCCGTCCTAGGACCAATTCCTGAAACTTTTTCAACGATTAATTTGAAAAAATTACGCTCTTCTAGGGTGTTAAATCCATAAAGTAATTGATTGTCTTCCCGGTAAATGGCGTATATCCATAATTTTATTGTTTCGTCAAGTCTTGGTAAATTAATGGCCAGCGGAACAAATACCTCGTAGCCAATTCCTTGAACATTTATAATGCAACTCAGTGGAGTGTGTGCAGTTAAACATCCTTCTAACGAAACAATCACAGTTACATATGTTGCTCGGTATATGCGTAAAGTCAAATAAACTTTCCTAAGGGCTGCGCGCCCTTAGGAATCCCCGCCAGGGCAAGGGGAATCCCTTCCCCTTGCATCCCCTTGCCAGGGGATCCATCCCCTGGACCTGGATTGCGGCCAGTACCACGGGCATCAGCCCGTGGTACCGGCCGACCAAGGGGCCCTAAGGCCCCGCCCGGCGCGAAGCGCCGGGCCTGGACAAAGGCCGCATGCGGCCACACCATGCGAAAATTTCGCATGGTGTGGCCGCTGAACGAGGTCAAGGAGTCCGTGACTCCTTGCGGGAGTCCAGAGGGCGGAGCCCTCTGGCAAGCCTCCTTGCTGGGTCACGGGGCGGAGTCCCGTGGAGCTCTCTGGGAGTTATGTTTGGCAATTTTGTAAGCTTTTTTGTACTGTTCACGGAAATGGTTTGCCATTTTCGTTTGATATTGAGTAGCTCGCAGGTAATCTTTATTTTTTGCTTCCTGCATAATTTCCTTTGAGACACGGTCATAGGAAAATATATCAAGATCTTGCATTACTGCAAGTGCTTCATTTGCAGCCCCATGGCGCCCTTCCTTGTGGGCATACTGAATATTTCGCCATGCCTTGCGCAACCTATCCTCCGGGTCTAAAAATGCCATTTTAAAAATTAGACCCAAGGCATGCAGGACTGGTTTCGTCCATTCCTCGCGATATATAAAATCACCCGAATCGTGATAGGGATTCACATTCGGATCATTATGATAGGGTAAAAATTGGGGATCGTACATTGTTTTCAAAATAGGTGCACGGCAAAGCGGTGTCTGTACGGGGCCATCGGGAGTTCCTATTCTAAATGCTAATAAACTTTGCCCTGGGAACGTTAGAACGAATTCCAAAAATTCCAGTGCTAATTCTCTATGTTTTGCACCGCGGTACAGTGAAATCGGGTCCGGCGACGGCGAACATCCGGATCGAGGGATTACGAAGTCAAAGCGAGGCTTGGCTCCACGGCTTACAATATTTGCTTTTTCCGAACGTCCATAGAAATCGGTTGCGATTCCTACGGGGCAATTTCCTTCCGCCACATCGAGGACTGTTTGCGCTGAAGAATCCGTCATATAATGCCCATTGGCGACAATTTTTTGGATGAGCGCTAATCCTTCCATCCATCCTTCTTTGATCGCACGATCTTTTAAATACTCTTCGGGAGCATCAAAATTCTTGTTTTCAAAGTAGTTATTATAAACAATTTGCATTTGTTGTTGAATCAGCATTTCGTAGGATTTGAGCGTGGAGCTACTTTTGGTTGGATCTACAATTGCGACACCGCCGATATAACGCGGATCGGCGAGATCCATCCAAGTTTCCGGTGGATGTTCAATTCCAAGGGCTTTAACCGCATCGCTATTATAAATAATTCCAAAACTCGAAAGACTACCGCCGATCCAGCGACCATCGGCTTCCCATAGGCGTTCGCCGGCAAAAAATTCCGGGATCGTATCCTCCGTAAAGAATTCCTGGTGCATTTGAATAAACCCATTTGGCACCGTATATCCCTTGGCACTTTCCATTTTGTGATCAAAGACACCACCGCCGAATAGGAGATCAATGCCGCAGCCAACATCCGAATCTAGAAAAGCGCGCTTTATTTCCCATTCCCTAGGTATTGCATTTTGTTCAGTTATATTTTCCAGGTGGGAAAAAGTCGTTCGAATTTCCTGTGTCCAAGGTTTTTTTAAAGTTTTTTCCCAATAGAAGCGAAAACTATTCAAAAACAGTGAATCGATATAGCGTGCAACATCGCGACCTCCGCCCGGATGTCGCCAGTCAATGATGACAGTTTTTACTGTTTTTTTCCGGTACCAGTCGGTAAAGCCACGGCCATACTCGCTACGCAGTGTTTCATTATGTGAAGTAATGATCACGATAACATCATCTGGGGAGAGGGGGACTAGAGTAACTTCGCGGCGCTGGAAAATAAAAGGAACCGCAACTACTAGGATAATACCGATAAGAATAATGATTTTCTTAACCATTTCATTCGCTCAAAATTACCACATCTTCTGGCAACACCCAAGCGTAGATTCCGTAACGTTCCGTTTGGGTCATATGGCAGGGATTCAGTTCCGAAATCCTTAGTTGCACGCCATTTTTTTCAAACAAATAGTGGGCAACTTCTCCAAAATACGTCGAATGTCCAATCATACCTTCCACACAATTTTCTTCCATGGGCAAACTTTCCAGCCTAATACTTTCCGGCCGGATCAAGACTTTTACATTTTTACCTTCCTGGATTTTATCATCTTGAGCATCGATCATGCCGCGAAAATTACCGATTTTTGTTCGCACAAAGGCTTCATCGACATCCTTGCGAATAACGACGCCGTCGATAATATTTGTTTCGCCGATAAAATTTGCTACAAAACAATTGTTAGGCCGCTTATAAAGTTCTAACGGCAGACCAATTTGACCGATATTACCCTTATCAAGTACGGCAATGCGATCCGCAATGGACAGCGCTTCCTTTTGATCATGGGTTACATAGATGGAGGTCAGGTGATAATCTTTACAGATGCGGCGAATTTCCGTACGCATTTCATTACGCAGTTGGGCATCGAGATTAGAGAGCGGTTCATCGAGTAATAGGCAGCGTGGGCGGACTACGAGTGCTCGAGCTAAGGCAACGCGTTGCTGTTGGCCACCGGATAGTTCATTAGGTTTACGGAATGCGTAGGGTAACATCTGGACACTTTCCAAGGCTTCTCCGACACTTTGAGCAATTTCTATTTTTTTCATTTTTTTTTGTTGGAGGCCGAAGGCGACATTTTGTTCAACGGTCATATGAGGCCAAAGGGCATAGCTTTGGAAGACCATACCTGTTTTTCGTTTATGGGGTGGCAATTTTGTCACTTCTTTTTCGCCGAAGAATATTTTTCCAGAATCGGCGAAATAGAAACCGGCGATGGTACGCAACAGCGTAGTTTTGCCGCAGCCGCTTGGTCCCAGCAAAAAAAACAATTCTCCGGCTTCGATATGCAGGTCGATGTGATTCAAAACGACATTTCCCTGGAACTGTTTCACCAAATTGTTAATGGTTATTTCTATCATCTGGCCAATTAGAACTTGGGGCAAAAATTCATTCTGTCAAAAATTATTTCAAATAAAATGATTTGGAGAATTTCAATTTCCGGAAGACATCATTTAAATTGGTACAGATAGCAACGGAAAGTGACGAAAATTTAATTTTAACGCGCCGCTTGCTCCCACCCTTTACCTGTCAGCCTTGGACGTTTCGGCTTCGCTGTCAAGTTGTTTTTCGAAAAATAATCTCCCGAATCTGGCAGAATTTGGGTCGTTCGAGGGCAGTAGAATAGTATGCGGCGGAGCTACATAAGCGCTGGAAAATTTGTCATATTAGGTCGGCTCAGGATCGGCGAAACATAAAGATCATAAACGTGCCGCTTGCTCCCACTCTCTATCTGTTAGCCTTGGGCGATTTGGCTGCATTGTCAAGATGTTTTCTGGAAAATAATTTTCCGGAATGAATTTTAGAAAAAATAAAAATATTTTGTAGTTTTTCCTTGACATGATTTGCGAATTCA
>JAIRZB010000099.1 GCA_031267435.1 Puniceicoccales bacterium
AATGTTTGAATTACAGGAACAGTTAAATGCACGGATTGGTGTTCATATGCGCGATCTTTCTGAAGAAGAAAAAATTGAATGGATTCTGAAATATTCCCGTGCGATCCAGCAGGAATTAGCAGAACTTGTCGATTCTGTTCCTTGGAAATGGTGGAAAAAGCAGCAACATTTCGATGAGGAAAATGCTAAGATCGAAGTTATCGATCTGATGCATTTTGTCATATCAGCAGGACAGGTTCTCGGTTTAACTGCCGATGACTTTTATAGTGCTTACCTGAAAAAAAATGAAATTAACCATCAGCGTCAAAATACCGGCTATTAATGCATAAAAAAAATGCAAAACTTAAAGGAATATGTTTTTCCATTAAATATGTGCATGCTTAATGCTGAGTATTTTCGGGAGTGTTTAAATTTATTTTTTTTAAATTTCCCTTGACAGAAAATATTTTTTAGAAATGCGACTAAAATCATGAATCAGTATAATGATTTTATGGGATCTGGCACCGTGGCGAATGACTCCGGAAGAACGCATTTTATTAGGGCCACTTCGGATGTGGGCTTCAAAATAATAATGTCCGATCCCCGGATTGCGGAGGCCCTTATCAACGAATTGTTCGAACATATCCATATAGCATCCGTTAGTATCACTAGCCCGGGAAAGCTAAAAGTTCCCTTGCATGGCCGCGGTCCCCTTGCGACCATAGAGCACCATGCAATAATGGAAAATCAGGAGCATATTATCATCGAAATGCAAATGATTCGCCATGATAGTTTTGACAGACGTACATTATTCTATGCTGCTTCGGCCTTTGCCCGACAGGAAGTCGAAGGTGACGAATGGGCTTCCCGAATTAGGAAAATTAAAAGTGTCTACTCCATACAATTTGTAGACTATTTTACACATGGTGGTATTCCGATAAAATGCTACGAAATGGTTAATAAATTTTCGCCAGAACCCAATGCCAACGAGGAACTGCTTCCGCTTGAAACGCTTCCGGGTATTCATATGATCCAGGTAGAATTGAAAGGAGAAGGTATCAGGGATCTTAAATTTCCTGCGTCTGGAAAGTTATCCAATTTGGAATGGTGGTACTACATGATCAAATATTCGGACCAATTCGATGCCGATGAAATTAAACGCTGTAGAGGGTTAGGTATGCCGGAATGTATCGCTCAAGCTCTAGAAAAATTGGAATACTCCAGCCTAGATCCACAAAAGCAAGCAGAATACGTCACCGAGGTAAAAAATATCGATACCAATAACAAAGAACTCGAACGTGCTGCGTTGAAAGCCGAATTGAAAGGATTGGAAGAAAAATCAAATTGACTTTGGCGTTCAAAAAATATCTCAAACGGCAACGAAGTAAATTAGTAGGAAATTACTTCCTAAAAATCTTGTACAAGAAGTTGGAAATTATTACCTAAAAGAAGGGAAAATTACAGCGGAGCAGTTGGAAAGTTTCATCGAACTTTTTGGGGAGAATGAAATGTTTATTGATTGGTGTTGGGCATTCAATTTGATGTCTGACCAAAAGATTCATAGCTCTAATGCTTCGCTGAGTAAATGTTGAACCCAATGCTCATTGCGTAGAAATTGTACCCGTACTCGCATGTAAAAGAATGGAACGTTAAATCTGAAATCATTGGCAATACGGACCGCATCCTTTTCTGTAGTGATTAAAAAATCGGCATTTTTAGCACGTTCATTAATACTCGATAGTTCCGCGTTGGTAAAGCGATGGTGATCGATATAACGTTTCTTATAAATAATATTCGCCCCCAAACTTAAAATAAATTGCTCAAAACCATCCGGCGATGCAATCGCACAAAAAATAGCAACATTTTTCTTCCGTAAAATTTCCAGTGGTAAAATCTCCGCCCCGTCGTGGCTCACCAAGTGGCACGATTGATGGCAACATTCAACGATTTGTATACCATAATTAACACTGTAAATTTTCTGCTCTAGCCTATGATTGCGTATGCCATTCGATTTAGTCAAAAAAATACACGATGCACGGTTAAGATGTCCGAGCGGCTCGCGTAAAATACCACGCGGAATAAGGCAATAGTTGCCAAAAGGATTATTTTTATCGATCAAAACCATACGCAACGTCGATCGCAGACGCAAATACTGGTAACCATCATCCAAAATAAGCACATCCGAACCAAAGCGTTTGATCGCATAGCGCCCAGCTTTAACCCGATCTTTATCGACAATTACGGGTACGCCCTTCAAATTTTTCGCCAGCATGTAAGGCTCATCACCGGCTAATTC
Source organism: Puniceicoccales bacterium (assembly GCA_031267435.1). GTDB lineage: Bacteria > Verrucomicrobiota > Verrucomicrobiia > Opitutales > LL51 > LL51. The sequence goes on from JAIRZB010000099.1 coordinate 2,276, forward strand.
TGAATCCAGCAAAACATTTTCCCCATCACTCACAACTTTGGGAGGCTTATCCGGAGAGTGGGTCAGCCAACGTAAAAATTTCTTATAACCCGGCTCGCTCTTACTTTTATAGCCGCGACTAATAATGGCCGGCCTTCGACCCATTGCCAGTAATAACCTCGCTAAATATTCCGCTACCGGCGTCTTGCCGGTCCCACCCATGGTGATATTGCCGACAACAATGACATGGCAGCCAAGCGATTGGGAATAGAGCAAGCGTCTTTGATACAGCCATACGCGAATTTTGACAATAAGTAAAAAAACAAATGAAAGCGGTAGCAGCAACGCTCCCAACATTTTTGCGACTAGGGTTGCCTTACGGTCGTAGAGAACATCGGCAATAAACTGCGCAAATTTGTCGAAAAGTCGCCGCAATTGTTTTCTTTGTTTTTTTAAACTATAGCGCAATTTTCGGATAGTCCTCATTTCTTCGCTAGGCTATTATAATTCAGTCTCTTGTGCACTGGAAAGTGATCTTCGATAAAAATACAATCTCTCAAAAATGACTTGCTGATGGTTATATTTTTCGGAAAGATCGATAACCGCACGCAGTAGCACGATCTGTAATTGAATCCAATTCTGAAGGGAACATTTTTTAGCAATTGCCAACAATTTTCCCAAATACCATGGGTTCTGTGCAAAAATACCCCCACTTCCTGTTTGGTAAATCGTAGCATATTGCTTTTTAAGCTGCTCCAAAATTGATTTACTGATTTTCTGCACGCCATCGTTTTCGTAAAAATAGCGCAGTTGGATGAGCAAGCGCGTACGATTTTGTAGAGCTGCCAGGAACGGCCGACCCTCATCCCGATACAAAAAATAGCGTCGAATATTGCTTAGGAATTGCTCTTTGGAATCCAAAAAAAATAAATCCACTGTCTCAAAAAAATTATCCCCACGGAGATCGATCGCAATCGCTTCGATATCCTCACAATTAATTTCGTTTTTTTCATGAACATAGAGTAATACTTTATCGAGTTCCCCATCGACAATACCCAAATCATCTCCGGTATATTGCAGCAATTGATTGAGAGCATCGGGGTTTATTTTTTTCCCAGCACTCCGAATCCGAGATAATATATATTGTTCGCAGCCAGATTTTTGAGGCTCATCAAAGATTGCTGACTGACAATTTTCCAGGAACCATTTTACGATTTTTAGCCGCCGATCAATGGTCATTGTCGTCAACAAAAACCCCACCTCCGGCAGTTGTTTTAATGCTTGCTGGATGCTCAAGATCCAAGCTTGAACATCTTCGGATTTGACCGCCGCATCATCGCCTAAAAAAGTGACATTTTTATACCAAACAAATTTCTGCGGAGAAAACATGGAAATGGTACGCAATGCGTCATAAACCCGCTGTAATTCCTGTAAAACTTCAGTAATTTTTACCGCATTGCCATCGATTATTTCGATATCAAAATCCGAAAACGATCGGATAACCGCATCTCCCTTTTGGGTAACACTAAAATAATCGCTTCCGGCTATAAAAAATTTATTCTCTAGCATGGAACTTAATCGCTAATTCTTTCGGCACCAAATCATTTCCGTCTCTCAGGCCCACTGCGCCCCCGTGGACTTTGTTGCTCATCTTTAGTTTTTTTTTCGTTTCGAGCTTTCTCTTCCAATTGCTCTTCCTCTGATTTTTTCGATTTCTGTTTGTTCTTCGGTAAGTACTCTGGACTAACGACGCCCCCTGAAACAATCATCTTCATCCCCTCAGCTGTGGGCATATCTAAAAATATGACGTCTTCACGGGGAACAAGTAGCAGGAAGCCACTCGTCGGGTTTGGCGTCGTCGGCATAAAAACGCTCACCACATGCTCCTTCGTCTTTACCTGAACTTCGCCCGCGCCATCACTTGTCAAAAAACCAATAGCATACATTCCCTTGTGAGGAAATTCAATCAAGACCGTAGTCTGAAATAGGGTTTCGCGATTTTTGTTAAAAGTTTCCACCACTTGTTTTACCGTTTTATATACCGTATTCACAAATGGCACACCATCGATCACCTTTTCCGTCAAATGAATAATTGCTCTCCCTAAAAAATATCGCGAAAAATACCCGAGAGCCGTAATGACGATGACAACCAATATGGTCGAAAAAAGGTTTACCGTTGTGGTCATCCAAAATTTGTCGGGAATTTCAAAGCCGAAACTCTCTAAAAAAAATCGACTAACCGGCGCACCTAAATGATCGAGCAAAAGACCAACAACGATAGCAGTAATCCCTAAAGGAAGGAGAATAAAAAGACCCGTAAAAAACCAATTTTTCACAGTCCTAAAAAAATGCGGAGATTTTTTCTTAAAAATCATATCTTCATTTTATGAATCGACAACGGACTACAATATTTTTTTGTTTGATGTTCTTAGGGTTATCCAGCGCTTTCCGTTTTCCCGTACCGTTATTCGAATATCATGCGTTATACTTTCCTGCAATTCAGCTAAATGCTCTGGCCATTCAATCACAATTACACAGGGACGCTGTACGTAATCCCAAACCTCCAGGCATTCACGATTATCCAATCGATAGGCATCGATATGCATTAAATTCATCGTCCCAATATGCTGAACCATAATGTTAAAAGTCGGGCTTGTTATGGAGTCAGTAATCCCTAAAGCTTTTGCAATACCTTTCGTAAATGTTGTCTTGCCAACCCCTAAATCGCCGTGAAGCGCCACAGTATCTCCGTCTTTCAGTAGGCGCCCAAAGGCTCTTCCAAGGTTGGCTAAGCCTTTTGCCGTCGCACAAATTATACCGCCTTCCAATTCTTGAAGTAATGCCATTAATAAATCGAATAAAATATTAACAATCCTTTAGAAAATCCTAGAAAGCGGACGCTTAAGTCTCCGACGCGCCGTTCGCCTCCACCCTCTGCCATCCAGCATTGGCATCGTTTATAAATTCGTCAAGAAATTTTTTATTCGACAAAAATAATAGTACATCTATGATAATATGACTAATAAAATGGAAACGTAATTAAATAGGCCATGTGCAATGATACAGGGAAGCAAATTACCGCAGCGCTCATAGAGAAATGTTAAAAATATTCCCATTACCCATAGGGATACAAATGCTGCCAAATTGAAGTGCAATAGAGCAAAAATAAATGCCGTCAATAGCATGGCTTGCCGAGAAGACATATACGATTTCCAAGAACGATATAAAAAATAGCGGAAAAACATTTCTTCGGTAATCGGTGCCAAGACCATGACAAAAAAAATAATTCCAAAAAATTGTCTCCCATGGGTTAACTTTGACCGTAATAATGCAAGTAAAGGTTGCTCTACGCAATCAACATTCAATACATACTGCAGCGACGAAATTATTTTTTGCCATAGAGTGCCTGTCACATACGATAGGGGCAAGAGTTGTACCAGTCCCATAACACCCGTAACCAAACAATTCAATGGATGCATTTTCAATGGACTCATCGAAGGCCATTTTTGGAAACGATAAAGCTGAAATAAAAGTGCCGTTGCCGCAATATTTTGTAATCCTCCCGAGACACATAGTTTTATAATTGAATCCTTAAAACTGCCCGTAAAATAATTCAGAGCCCAACCAACGAAAAATATTATCCCAAAAAGGCCAGCAAGAATCGAAAAAAAGTGATCCAAGCGTAGTCGAATAAGCTCCAGTTTCTGTTTTCCTTCCACAAATTTCCTCCGGCGATTTATCCATGCTTCAATTAATGCGTAGAGGCATGATTACGCACAAAAATGTATCATTTGTTTTGATAATTCCTGGACTAAATTCATCCTTAAACTCGAAAAATATCTCATCGCTGGTTAAGACTTTGAAGGGATCGATCAAAAACTGTGGATTAAACGCAATTTCCACGGTTTTTTCTTTGTAGGCAATTGGTAATGCTTCCCGTGCTTCTCCGTAACTCGCGCTACACGCCGAAGTTTCCAATGAATCATTTTCAAATTTCAGACGTACCGAGTAATCTTTTTCATCGGCAACGAGTGCAATACGCTGCACCACGGATAGCAATTGCTCCCGATCTAACCGTACACGATAGTCGGATGAGGAGGGAATAACCTGTTTATAATTTGGATATTTGCCTTCGACGATTTTGGAAACGATGTATATCGTATCACCGAGATTATTTTCGCCGGTAACGTCAATCGAAAAGGCAATTTGCTTATCCGTCATGAATATGCGCACATTTTCACCGACGCCCAGTGTACGTTCCAACTCTGTAATCATTTTTGCTGGAACGATGACACTCTTTTGGATATCACATCCTGGAATTTCACTGGAAGTCAATGCCAAACGACGGCCATCGGTCGCGACAAAATTTAAACTACTGTTCTCCACTAAAAAATAGGCACCATTCAAAATGTAACGATTTTCATCCCTGGATTGGGCATAGGAAATACTTTTCAACATGCGAGCAAGCTGCATTTGATTGACTTCGATTTTTTGTTCCGTCTCCAATTGCGGTAATGCGGGAAAATCATCCGCCGCTAAACCTAAAATTTTGAAATGCGAGCCGTCCGACTCTATCCGAATCCAAACATCGTTCTCCATCGTACAGGTCACTTCTTTTCCTGGCAATGCTTTCACGATAGATGCCAATTTTTTTACGGGCAAGGTGATACGGCCCGATCGTTGAACCTGCGCCGGCACACTACAGCAAATCCCCATATCCAAATTGGTCGTCGAAAGTGCAACTTGGCCGCGATTTGCTATGGCCTCCATTAAAACATTGGAAAGGATCGGCATGGTCAACTTTGTCCCAACAACATTCATTACTTGCTGCAATCCAGCGATTAAAGTATCCTTCTCTGTTACAAACTTCATATGCCTATCACCCCTTACCCTATTACCTCCTAAAAAAATGACAAGCCATAAAAAATCCCTCCGTCTTCGAATTTTTTTCACTTTTTAAAATTTATGATTGGCATGAAAAAATTTGACACTATCTTTCGGAAAAGGGTAATTATGCGTCTTGGAAAGTATCTATCAAAAAATCGAATCATCGAGCTTAAAGGCGATAACTTTAGCGATGCACTTACCGAATTGCTTCAAACCTGTAATATTTCCAATGACCCCGAAGTCAATACCTCCATTGTCAATGAAATTCTAGAGCGCGAAAAAACCATCACCTCATACCTCGGCAATGGAATCGCCATGCCCTATATCCGTCGCCCTATCAGTAAGCCCTATATTTTTGCCATCGGACGATGCAAAAATGGTCTCAATTTTTCGAACTCCGGCGAACACAAGGATACACGTATCGTTTTTTTAATGATTATTTCAACGGAAAACGAGGAATCTTATCTTACGGTGCTAGCCGCCATTGCCCGTATCTTCCAGAATCAAGAAAATGTCGATCTTATTCTCGAAGGTCAGTCCATTAACGCCTTTCGCGAACACATACGGCTCCTTTTTGGAACTTGTAAATCCATCATCAATACCAATAAAAACTCACTCAATCAATTTATGCTCCGCGAAGCCCAAAAAATTGCCCATGCAAATAAGTGCACTACGGTTCTTGTTTTCGGCGACGTTTTAACGGGAATTTTCGATTTTAAAGAACATTCCGATAATCTATCTTTCATTTTAGTTACCCACAAAACGGATACCTTAGCGACAACGGAAAATTACTTTGATGACGTAATTTATGTCCATCCTTTTTCAAATTATCGGCTATCCCAGGCACGCAGCGCCGTTATTATTGGATTAACCCGTGGCCTTCTCAGTCAAAAAGATAGGGTTTGTTGTTTCGCTGGCTTACCCCAAAGCAATATTTTCGATACCATTTCCGTCTTTGATATTGGCAAAGAATTTGGCAACTCATTTTCTAACAATGAGGATCTACTTGCGGAAGGTATTCATCCCGAAGCCCTTGAGCGTTTATTGGCTATTGCCGCGGATATTGCCGTTGAAGGCCGCGAAGGAAAACCCGTCGGTTGCCTATTTGTTATCGGAGACATTGCCAAAATTAAACCATTTACTAAGCCACTCGTCCTCAATCCATTCTATGGTTACAAGGAAGAGGATCGCAATATTTTAAACCCGTTTATGGCGGAAACGATTAAAGAATTTTCATCCATCGATGGTGCATTTATTGTCCGTGGTGATGGTGTTATTGAGTCTGCAGGATCCCTAATTCAAGCTTCGAGTGAGCATGCAATTCAAATGCCCGGTGGTTTTGGTACCCGCCACGCCGCGGGAGCTGTTATTTCAGCGGTAGCCCATTGCATCGCCGTTGCCGTTTCTGAAAGTACACATCAAGTAACTTTGTTCAAAGATGGCAAAATGATGCTGTTTTCCGATCAAAGTTTCTCATCTCCCTCCATTTAATTACACTACGATCGATAGGATATGAAGGAATTGTTAAGAATAAATTATGAGTTAGTCGTTCGTCATTTCTTTGAAATGACTCAAAACCTACTAAAATTAAAACTCATTTCAGGTGAAAATGGTCTCGATGTACGAAAAATTGCAGATCGTGCGGTTAATCGCCCTGCCCTTGCACTGACAGGTTATTTTAAACACTTTGCAGAGAAGCGTTTACAGTATTCCGATTCTTGCGAATTATCCTATCTTCTTGACCTTAATCGGGAAGATCAATTAAAGGCCATTGGAAACATCGATGATCGGAAAGTTCCCTGTTTTGTTATAACCAATCGCATTGCAATTCCTCAGTATTTGATTGATTTTTTTAATGAAAGAGCACTGCCGTTATTTTTGACAGCACTCAATTCCGTAGAATTCATCGAACGGGCAACTATTTTTTTGAATGAGTATTTTTCTCCAAAGACGACTCTCTCTGGAACACTCATCGAAATTCGTGGTATTGGCGTTCTCATTCAAGGTTTGCCGGCACTTTCCAAAAGTATCTGTACGGTTACATTGGTTGAACGCGGTAATACATTGATCGCCGATGATGTCGTTTGCGTTTCCTGTGGACAGAACAAAACACTCATCGGGCGGAGCAAAAAAATTAGTTACGGATTCATGGAATTCCGCGGGATCGGTCTACTTCAATTAACGGATCTCTTCGGAATGCATTCCATGCGCTACCAATCCACGATTGATCTTGTGATTCGCTTCGAAGAAACATTATCATCTGATGTAGCGAAATCAGGTCTGGAAGAGCCGTTAAGCTGCGAAATTTTAGGCATTACTCTGCCATTAATTACCTTACCCTGCTGTTCGGGAAGCGATTCCTGTCGGTTGATTGAAATAGCGACGATGTTGCAATTATTGAAGGCAAATGGCAATAATCCGGCTGAAAAAATCGAAAAGTGTCTCATTGAGCAACTGCCCAGAGGGCTCTGCCCGCTGGACTCCCGCAAGGAGTCACGGACTCCATGTCCGCGGGATGCGGCCCCACCCAGCGAAAAATTCGCATG
>JAIRZB010000030.1 GCA_031267435.1 Puniceicoccales bacterium
ATTGGCCTACAAAACGGGAACATCTTAGAAAATTATTAATAGACGTGGCTCGCAGGATCATCATATTTCGTCATGTTCAGGATTTTTTCCGGCAGATGATCCGTGCTATTTGGTAACGGTTATGGTTGATGATGCTAAAATGGAGGCTGGTGTAGCCTATGGATCGAAAATAGCATTGCCTATTTTTTATGAAATTGCTAAGGTTTTTTTGCAAAGAAATGTAGGAAAATAGTGTGATTTCAAGCTAATAGTCGATCTTTTTGCAATTCTGGGAAAATTTTTGGGACTATTTTTTCGTATGCGCAAGTGTCTTTCACCATGGGTGTTAAATTATGTATTGCTTTTGCCTTAAGATTAATCAATTGCTAACAATAAAGGAAAACACAAAGGGTATTTGCCGAGACAAACACCCCTTGTTATCATTAATACGAAGAGAAATTCCTGTACATTATTTTGCGCTTTATAGGGCGCTTTTCCATTGTATTAAAAAAGGATATGCCGAAGCGTATTAAAAGCAAAACGTGAAGTTATAGCCATTCCTAGAATACCCATCTCACATCCGATGGTCAGAATTTAATAATGAATCGATATAAGGGCCAGATTTTTTTGAGTTTATTTGAAAAATTCTAGAAATCTTTCGCATGATCCATTTCTTCAAATCGATTGTTTTTGCGTTTAAAAAGAAGCACTGAAAGAGAAATTAAATTGTATTCTTTTCTTTTGGGTACCTTTCGTACAATAGACCGGGTAACCCCAATCCAGACGAAGCGGAATATTCATGATAAATATGCGCAGCCCAAAACCACAATCGACGTGTAACCCATCGTCGAATGGTCGTTGACTCGAACCGACATTGCCGGCTTCAAGAAATATTGCACCGAAAAGGTCATCGAAGATGTTGAAGGTATATTCCGTGCAATCGAATATAAATGAGTTACCTCCTAAGCTTCTGTGAAATGTATCCTTTGGAGAAATTTCGCGATATTCGAATCCACGCATCAGGCTATCGCCACCCAGGAAATAGCGTTCAGTAAATGGCGTGGTTTTTCCGCTGAATGGGCTAATTAAGCCAATTTGCATAGACATGGCGAGCGTATGGTCATATTTTTCGGAAACGGTTACCTATTTCGAAGCGCTGGCTGCTGTTGTAAATAATTTCACATCACCGCCGAGTCCCACCAGTTGCGTATTGGCGTTAAGGAGGGATCCGAGGCGTGGGAAAATGTAGTTATCGCATGTGTCGCGCTCAATCAAAAATTTTACCCGAGAAGAGTTATGGCGTCCCATTTCATCTTTCAGCGGCTGTACGGCATTTATGCCAGTTGCACTCAATTTTTTGCACAAATTTTTCCAGCTGCACGCGGGTGGGTTACGCGTCGGCGATGCCATTAGGGTGATGCGAATGCGACTAAATAATCGTCAGGAAAAACAACTTGCCGAAACAATTCACAAGGATGTTTGCGAAAGCAAAACGATTGCGGCAGCAATGCATGGGTGTCCTGATATTTTTACAAGCAATACGGTTTGGATGATCGAAGCCGGAGAAAAGACAGGCAATTTAGTGACTGTCATTCGCAATTTGATTGACTTTCTGGAAACCAAGCAATCCATTATCCGGCGACCGTTTGTGTTATCGGTTTTGTCGTATCGCTAATTTTTTATTTTTTGTCATGCCAAGATTACAAAAAATGCTCAGTTCATTGGGAGGTAAGCTTCCAACCATTGCAAAGTGTCTCGTTGTGGCTTCAGACTTGGCGCTCCACGATTGGTGGGTAATTTTAGGTGGGACGCGATTCGCCATTACAGGATTTTTTGCCTACAAAAACACCCCGCATGGCAGGTTTAATATCCATAAATGGTCGCTTCATGTTCCTATTGTTGGAACCTTTATTAAGGAAAATTTTTACTGTCAGACGGCGAATTTATTGGCAACATTACTTGGAAGTGGAACCAATACAACGGAGACCATGACACTGGCGGAAAATGGTCGGATAATTTGTTTTTTCGAAAGCGATTTATTGAATCGAAAAAAATGATTCTTGATGGTGTATCGATGACGCAGGCATTTGGGATTGAATGTGCTATCGGTTGGCGAAAATACAGGTGATTTGGCATCGTCATTTCGTGAAGTTTCTAAAATTTATCATACGGCGTTATTGGAGCATTTGGATATGCTAACAACGGTAGGGACGGCCATAGCTATGGGGACGACATTCGCAATGGTAATCGTTTTGGGATTGAGTGTTATTACGAGTGTACTCAAGATGACATCTTCCATGCAGATATGACATTTGAAATTTGGCAATGGTTGGATTCTTGTAAGCAACGGCGGATTAACATGGCGCCGTTTTGAATTTTTCATCGAAAGTTTTTATTCTCTCGTGCTGATTCGTTGGTGATATTTGGATTTTAAAAATCACTTGACAAAATTATAGGCGATATCCATGCTAAATGGCAGAGGGTGAGGACAGGCAGTAAGTTTAAAGCGAGGTCTCCATTTCAAATATTTTTCAAAAAGATTGTTGGTGTTTTATTCCATTTGAGGGAAAATCTTGAGCCAAGTAATATTTGCTTGACAATTTCAGGGATAGGAAAATATAATTGCGCCCGCATAATCTCCTATTTTGGGTTATACAATTATGCAATAGATTTATGATTAATCTTTATGTGTGCAGCGCAAAGTAATCGTCGAAAAGTATGGGCGAATTTTTTAGAAAAGGGAAAAGGTTCTCGCTCTAAAAGCGATATTTCTAGAGCAAAGATAATCGAGTCAAAGGTAAGCGTTACGTCTTTTCGAGGAAAAATTTTAGGCATTGATCCCAGTTCACGCGGTACGGGATTGGCCGTGCTTAATGTTAAGAATCGCGACGAGATGGATTTAATTTTTTCACAAACGGTAAAAGTTCCCAGTAAAGAGTCCCTATTAACGTGTACGCGTTGCATTTTTGAGGCCATATCAGAGGCAATTGAACATTACCAGCCGGCAATTTGTGCCGTTGAGCAGACAATTTATGTGCAAAATTTTCAAACAGCTCAGATCATGGGCATTGCGCGAGGTGCCGTATTGACGGCGACGGCAGTCCATCGCTTATCAGCTTTTGAGTATGCGCCGCTTCGCATTAAGCAAGCGATTTGCGGTTATGGTCGAGCTTCCAAGGAGCAAATTTCCAAAATGGTTCAGGCAATTCTAAAAATTCCGATGCATGTTGGTTTCGATGAAACCGATGCTGCAGCCGTGGCTCTGTGTTGTTTTTTTACGGAACATTCATTGGCTGAAATCGTCTCAGGGAATGGTAAAAATTCATCGCCTGATAGAACCTAGGATTTTTGACCAAATTACTCTAATCTAATCATTACTCTAATCTAATAAAATGAAGCGTCGCTGAAGATCGTATTCCAAGGGGCTCATCGTGCATTTTGTGGTAAAATACTTTTTGAAAACGCTTACGGATATGGGGAGAAGGGCGTTGTGATGTGAAGCAATATGGGCGATCAACTTAGATAAAAGGCAATTTTTGTAGAATAGAAGGTTTGAAGTTAGGCGCGAGGGTTGGAGAGTACGCCAGAGCGGAACGAATATTTTTGTTATTTTTTGGCGAATATTGTTTTCATTTCGGAGAAATTGTACACCTTTCAGCGGCATGGTACGGGTACGTTTTGCGCCAAGCCCTACGGGTTTTTTTCACATTGGAGGAGCGCGGACGGCGTTATTTAACTGGTTATATGCGCGCCACATGAGTGGTACATTTATTCTACGCATAGAGGATACGGACCGCGAGCGGCATATGGAGGAGGCGACAAGTGTCATTTTAAGTGGCATGCGATGGCTAGGGATGGATTGGGATGAAGGGCCGGAAGTTGGAGGCAAATATGGCCCCTATTTTCAGAGTCAGCGTGATGATATTTACGGAGAATATTTGGAAATTTTACGCAGGAATGACAAAGTTTACGAGCAAGACGGTGCGATTTACTTCCGCGTATCGCGGGAGCCTCAATTAATTGACGATTTAATTCGTGGTCAAGTATATCGTGTGGAGGAGAAGGATTTCGTCATATTTCGTTCCAATGGCACACCAGTTTTTCATTTTGTAAATGTGGTGGATGACGTTGCAATGGAAATTTCACATGTGATTCGCGGCGAAGATCATTTATCAAATTCCAGTAAGCATGTGGAGTTGTTCAAGGCATTTGGTGCACCTGTGCCGAAATTTGCGCATATTCCGCTCATTTTAAAAACGAATGGTTCGGGCAAGATGAGTAAACGAGATGTGGGGGCATTGGTCGAAGACTACCGTAAAAGTCGGTTTTTACCGGAAGCGCTGCGGAATTATTTGTGTTTATTGGGATGGTCGCCGAAGGATGATCGAGAGATTATGTCCATCGAAGAGGTTATTCAGCTCTTTGATTTGTGCGATGTTAACAGAAACAATGCACGTTTCGACGATAAAAAGTTGGCATATATGAATGCAGCCTATGTTAAAAGTATGCCCTTGGAGCGATTTTTGGAGAAGGGTAAGGATTTATTGCCGAATTTCGGAGGAGATGAGCATTATGCGGATCAGGTTTTAACAATTTGCCAAGAAAAATTGCGATCTTTTGAGGAATTGAATCACTTCGTTTCCTATTTTTTTGATGAAGAGTTTGAATATGAAGAGAGGGCGTGGTCTGATTTAAAGAAACGCGATCCTCTTTTGCGAATTAGTGAATTGCTAGAAGTGATTGAAAATATGGAAGATTTTTCGGAGCAAGGATTGGAAGAGGCGGTTGTGAAACTGGCCGAAGAGCATGCGGTCAAAACGGGGGACTATATTCATGCGGTACGTTTTGCGCTATCGGGACGCACCGTTGGGCCAAGTTTTTACAAAATGATAGTCGTTATGGGACGTGAGCGCGTTGCGAGACGCCTCAAGCGAGCATTATCTGGAAAATGATAAAAATTTTTCGAGACTTAGTGCCGCTTCCAGGAAATGCGATTTTTTTTATATTAAATCATTTTGTTTTGCTGTTTTTTTGTAAAAACTCTAAACATAGGAGGGAAATGTGATCCCATGTTTATCGGTTGATGAATTTTTATGGACAATTAAGAAATGGTGAAGTTTTCAAGAAGAATTCAAAATTTGATTGCGGATTTTCGTGGGTTACCGCAGGATAATTCGTCGTCGGCCCTGAAGGATGAGCGATCGGTGGAACAACTTTTTCGAGATATTTTAAAAAAATACGTCACCAAATCGGATATAAAAGTCGGGACGGAAATTTTCGAAAACTGGCCTCGAATCGTGGGGGATATGTTTTGTGGCTTATGTACACCCCATAGAATTACAACAACTAACGCCCTGATAATAAAGGTGCAGAACAGCGTAGTACGGCAGGAATTATTTTTTCGGAAAGAAGAAATTTTACAGCGCATTCGCGAAATTTGCCCTCAAAGTGACGTTAGAACCATCGTCTTTTCATTGTAGATGAGCGTTATTGCGCTCCAGGAATGGTAGTGCTTGTATTAGGTTTATTTTATAAGTGTTTTTACTTTATTCAAAGTTTCGAGTTCATCTCTAAGTTGGGTAAAGGTGCGATTGGGATTGATAGTTGATGATTGTTTTTTGCCTGAAATATTTATAGCCGTTGTCTTTCTGAGCTGGGCAATTTGCCCTTCTAGGACATTTTTTTGTTCTTCTGCTTGTTTTCGTTTTCCTGTGAATATAGATGCCAATGGTTGTGCTTCCGAGCTGTCTATTACTATTTGCAAGCCCCTTATCTCTGCTTGCAACTGCCCTATCTTGGATTGAGCTGTTTCCATTGTTGATGCGAATGAATCGGCACGTTTTTGGCAATATTGTTTTAATTTTCCAAGAAATTCTTGTCCACCTTTTGCTGCTCTAAATTCATCAGGAATCCCTTTGTTAAATTTTTCTATGAGCGCGTATAAAGCTTTGGCTTCAGGCATATCGCGGTCCTTTGGATGGCTTAAAGCTGTATCTAAAAGAGCCGTTCCGGCCGCTACAATATTTTCAGCAACTAGGTTTGGGTGATCCTTATATACCTCAGTCGAAAGATACCTATCTCCGCTGTCTAGATAAAGTGCTGCTTGTTGGAAAGCGGTTAAGGGATTATCTTTAACGCCTTGTGCTAGTTTGTTTATGGTTTCCGTCTTCCTCGAACATTCTTGATTTAATCCTTTGAGGTTGTTGGAAATTTCCGTCAAAGCCTTCTGTATTGTAGCCATAGTACTTGGAGATGTTGCATTTAGGCCTTTTGTGGTTAGCGGAGCTTTGCTTTGCGCTAATATGGCATGCATGTTGTTTATCATTTGTTCTAAACTGCTGTTTTTTTGTGATCCAGTAAGATCGTTTTCCGTTTGTGTTAAACGTAATGAAAATGTTTCTTTTAAATATTTATTGCCATTAACTGTTTCACGTAAGGCTGCCATATCGCTTTTTAGATTGGAAACCTGCTGTTGTAATTTTTGAACGTCCAAAGTGCGTTGAAATGTCGGTTGCCATGCTGGGTCCTTCAGTGTGTTTTGGGTTGTTCTCACGGATTTTGTAAATTCTTGAACATTGCTTTTTCTTACTGATTTATTTGCTAGCGAACCAACGGCATTTTCAATTAGTTTGGTTGCTTGTTGAATGTCTTTTGAGGCAGCTTCAAATTTTTGTTTTGCAAAATGATCAATTTTTTGTTTAACTGATTTCCTGTTCCAAAAGAAAATGCGACCGTTGCCCAGTACTTCTTTTTTTGCTTCAATGTACGCCGCTTGTTTTGTCGTGCTTACCAATGACGTTGGATCCATGTTGTTTGCAATTATATTATTATTTTTTTATTGACAAGTAAAAAATAAGCAATTATCTGCTTGTTATCCTATGGGCAAAAACCGTTATTTTGTATTTTTTTGTCCTTGATAATGTTTTTAGAGCCTATCTCGGCAGCGATGTTTTTATATAAACCCTAGAAAAGAAGAAAGGAATGAAATGATTCTAACAAATTCAGTGTTTATTGCCGTATTGATGGTGACCATATTGAGTATATCACGGGTAAATGTGGTTATTGCGCTGGTAGCGGGTGCATTGGTCGGCGGCTTAGCCAGTGGAATGCACCTGCGGGAGGCGTTGGCGGTATTCTCCGCAGGCCTGGGGGGTGGTGCGGAAATTGCCCTGAATTATGCGCTTCTCGGTGCATTTGCCGCGGCCATGGCCCATTCCGGTGTACCCATTTGGCTGTCTCATAAATTGGTAAAATTTATCACCCAGAGATCGCAGGATGGTTCTCGCCGCCGACTGTTGTGTGTCGCCATTGTACTACTATTGATACTAGCGGGGGTGATGTCGCAAAATGCATTGCCCGTTCACATCGCTTTTTTACCCATACTCATTCCACCGCTGCTCGGTGCATTTGCCGTGTTAAAAATGGACCGCCGCCTATTGAGCAATGCGATAACTTTCGCCATGGTGACCACCTACTCGACCATTCCCTATGGCTTTGGCAGTATTTTTTTAGAAAATGTTGTCCTGAAAAATTTGGTGGAAAACGGACTGACCCATATTACTTTGCGTGATGTTTTATGGGGCAGCATTTTCCCGGCCTTGGGTATGGTCGTAGGGCTTATAACTTCCTGTTACGCCTATCGGAAGCCGCGTACCTATGATTTGCAAAAAATACAATCGATAGAAGTTAAAGAAAAAAATTGTTCCACGAAAAATATTATCATTTCGATCATTGCAATTACGTGTATGCTTGTCGCACACATTTGCTGGGATAACATGATGGGCGGAGCGATGGTTGGCCTACTGATTTTGAATGTGGGCCAGGTCATTTCCTGGCGGGATTCGGACACTGTGGTCATGCACGGATTTCGGATGATGGCGGCCGTAGCTTTTGTAATGATTGCCGCCGCAGGATTTGCTGCTGTTTTACGTGAAACAGGCGATGTTCATGGGCTCGTTGCCTGGTTAACGAATAGCGTCGGCTCCAATAAAGGAATAGCGGCATTGGGTATGATTACGGTGGGATTGATCATTACGATGGGGATTGGTTCTTCCTTTTCAACGGTACCCATTGTTGCATCCATTTACGTTCCCTTTTGCCAGGCTTTAGGATTTAGCATTCCAGCAACCATTTGCATTACGATAGCGGCAGCGGTTACGGGCGATGCGGGTTCGCCGGCCTCCGATACGATGCTCGGGATGACGTCGGGTTTCAATATGGATGGCCAGCATGACCATATTTGGGATACAACGATTCCAGCCTTCATTCACTTCAATATACCTCAGGTGATTTTTGGCGTCATTGGGGCGATGGTTTTATGAGGCTCAGCCTAAGGGCTGCGCGCCCTTAGGAATCCCCGCCAGGGGATCCATCCCCTGGACCTGGATTACGGCCGGTGCCTCGGGAATCTGCCCGTGGTACCGGCCGACCAAGGGGCCTTGCCCCGCCCGCGGCTTCGCCGCGGGCGGGCAACTAAGTTGACCCAGCGGCCAAGCCATGCGAAAGTTTCGCATGGTTTGGCCGCTGAACGCGGTCAAGGAGTCCGTGACTCCTTGCGGGAGTCCAGAGGGCAGAGCCCTATGGCTCAGCCTAAGGGCTGCGCGCCCTTAGGAA
>JAIRZB010000095.1 GCA_031267435.1 Puniceicoccales bacterium
CGGGGATTCCTAAGGGCGAGGAGCCCTTAGGGGTACGTAGTCCTTAGGGGGAGACACCATTAATATTGAAATATTAACCTAGCGTGATTATTAAATCCAACGTTCCCAATGCAAGGGGCAAAAGGGGTTGCTACGTGCATGCATATTAGCTCCAAATCTACCCAAGCTGACTCCGAAAAATTCCATGTTGTTTCGATTAGAAATCGTTTTTTTGGCCAATATGTCTCACGATTGAGAGGTTCATTAAAAACAACAACAGATATTCCATAGGCTACAAACATAACATGTTGTTTGGATTGTACACAGCACATTCCACCAAATACCGGGAGCGTATAATCTTGCAGTGCCTCACAAACAGTGAGTTTCCCATGGCTTAACCTAGGGAGGATAGTTTTATAAATTGGTATTAAAAACTTTTCCTTTGTACCTGATTGTAAAAATGGACTTCTTTGAATCCACTCATTCATATTGTTTGCCCATACTAAATAGGAAGTTTCTACTCGAATTCTACTGGATAAATCATTTGTGCAAAACAGATCAATGAGAGGTTTAGGTTGAGCGCTTTCATTAAATTTTTTATATTCTTCGTATTCTTCATGGGTTAAAAAGAATGCTTTCCCATCTTTTGTGCATCGTAAATAGCAGGTATGGGAAGGAGGTTGGATATGGCTTTCAATAAAGTCATTGATTTTTTTATTCCATTTTTCACGTTCTTCAGTAGTATCATATACTTTTCGACCGTTCTCATCGTGGCGTTTGTATGGACTATATAGGTTAAATTGATAACCATTCTCTCTGCAAGCATTATTCAGTACTTTGTCGATTTCTGACATATCAAACATGCCACCAAATGCGATAAAATTTTTATTTCCTGGATTACTTCGAATTAATTCAAAGGTTGAACAGTAGGTACAGACATTGATATTGCCATAGATATCTCTTCCGTTGTAATCACGAAGCTTGAATCGACTGGAAGATGCGAGTACTCTAAGAAAGTGCGCCGCTTTATCATATATTTTCATAAAATAATCCAAGGCAAGTTTTCTTAAAAATTCTTTACCAGCAAAATTAAAATTTTGATCAATGAATTTCATAACGGCATTTTTATAAGAATATTTACTATTCTGTTTGGCATCTGGATGGGTAATCACATCCGTAAAAATCGCATCCATAAATTTAGTGTTATCGATTATTTTGGCCAATTCCATGATATCATTGAGCTGACCGTTTGGGCCTGTGGGAAAAATGGAACCCCCCATTAAAAATGCACTGTTTTCAGCCGTTTTTAAATATTGTTCGAGCGACTGATCAAGCCCCAAATCCTGTTCTATGGAACGACGTATAAGTGATTTATATAGTTCATTTTGACTGAGATTGTGATTAGCCTTACAAATTTCAGTAGTTTTCTTTTGTATGAGGACTTGTTTTAGCGCAATTGCAGCATGCAATGCCGCCATATTTTGCGCATCGACCATTTCCTGCATCTCTGGACTATCTATGCTTTGAGGAAGGGTTCCATATTTCTCAATAATGGCCAATAATGCTTTAGCAATTGTTTCTTTAGCTCCCCAATCGCATTGATTTTCAGCAACGCTGAGGTCATGTTTTAGATTGAGCATTGTTTCAAAAGGATTTTTACTATTCTGTAAAAGATTGGATATTCCCATGCTCTGCGTATGGCATCGATAGGACAAATTTTTTGCACCGGCGAGGATAATATTGGGATATTGCTGTTCAAAGGAACGATGCGCTCGAAATGTATTGATATTGAAATAATCGGTCGATTTTATTTTGGCTCGCTGCTGAGCCAAAGCAGTCCCATCGCCATGGTCCACTTGTGATAAATTGACTTCCGATGGTTCAGAAATTGTATGTTGGGTGATAAGTTCGGTAGGGGACTGAGCCGAAGTAGTCCAATTGACATGGTCCATTTTTGATGAATTGACCTCCGATGGGTTAGGAATTCTATCGGACTGAAGAACTGCAAGGAAATTGTAAATACCATAGGCCGTGGCGGCTGTTGCTCCAACGGCAAGCGTTCCTATGGCTGCTTTTTTCCAAATTGGTGTTGACCATGCCCTTTTCCTAGTCTGTTCAAGCAATGTTAAATTGCGTTCTGAAGTCGGTAAGATCTGAAAATTTTCTCCATTATAGTTAATACAAAGCAACAGCCCTCCATTTTGCCATTCGGATCTCCAAGATGCGATACTATCTAAATTTTCATTCCCTAGTAACGATTGAATTTTTTCATCACCATAGATACCCGATTGAACAACCATTCTTTTCCCATTTGGCATATTTATGCTTAACTTTTTGAAGAAACAAGGAAAGAAAAGCGAACCATCAGTAATTTCAAGATTAACGGTGGGTTTTTTCGGAGGATTTTCTAAAAGCGAACTCAAATCCGTCAGCGCTACTTGACTACCGAGTCTGCAAGAATAATTTACCTTTGCGAGCCATGACAAATTTTTTTCCAGGACCGGATTCTTTTTTTTGCTTTTAATCTTCCCGGACGGAGTACTCCTTATTATTACCCGTTGGGTGACTGCTTTTTGACCAGCGAAGAGTTCTATGCTATCCGAAGGTGCTAAAATTCCTAAAATAATTGCAACTGTGGCATGCGATTTAGCGTTCATTCTCTCAAATTTTACGAAAATAAACTATTTTGTCAAAATATTTATACCGTAAAATGCTTTTTTTAGCCATATGTAGCACAAATAGTGTAAAAATAAGTCAATAAGATTGCAAGCGATCGACTCCAAAAAGCTTCCGCCTGTCCCATTGAGTTTAATTTCAAGTACCATTGGTTAAAAAATAATATTGCCTTTAAAAACAATGTGCTAGGGATTGAAAAAATGGGAAATTTGAGTAATCTTGTGGTGGAAACTATTTTAAATCGCAGTAGTGTTCGTTCGTATAGGAGTGATCAAATTGATGAACAAGCGCTGTCCGTTATATTGAAATGCGGCCTACGTGCTCCCAATGGCTGGAACCATCAGCCCTGGGATATTATTTGCGTCCAAGATAAAACTTTTCTCGATGAACTAAACTTTGCAATCACTTCCGATTCGAATGGTAGTGTTTTTTACCATGCACCCACGGTGGTTTTTATTTCCGGCGATAGAAACGATGAATACTACGCAACGGATTGCCCATTGGCTGCAGAAAATATGATTATCGCTGCTGCTTCCTTGGGCATTGGTAGTTGTATCATTGCCTATCTCTCCAATTTTTTGAATGGTCAATTGGGCCAAACTTATAAGAAAAAGTTGGGAATTCCAGAAAATTATGAGGTCTGTGTAGCCATAGCGTTCGGCTATTCTACAATTTCAGCATATTTGCAAAGCTCGAGAAATGAAAGTAAAATTCGCAAGTATTAGACCCGTTCCCAGAGGGCTCTGCCCTCTGGACTCCCGCAAGGAGGCTTCCCGAGAGGGCTCCGCCCTCTGGACTCCCGCAAGGAGTCAC
>JAIRZB010000098.1 GCA_031267435.1 Puniceicoccales bacterium
TGGGCATCCATGGTTTTGCTCATAATATTTCCTAGAATGGGATCCTGTTTTAGTTTGTCCCAATTGGAAAGTCTGCTATTGTTGCTAGTCGTCAATGAACTGTAAAGCTCCTGGCCGTAGGTTTGGGCTACTGTATCATTTCCAACGATGGAACTGGAATAATTTCTATTGATGTAGGAAGTATACTCAAAAATCTGCGAAGATCCATATATCTTAGTATGCTCATAACTGGCGTGAGTTACACTTGCATAGGACCAGGCTGCTTTCTGCTTCGCCTGGCCTTCTTGCATACCCAAAATATTGCCCAAAACGACTTTGTTTATCCATGCAGTTGTTCCTAAACTGACCACGACAACGTATTGCCTCACTTCGACGTACGGTAACGTCAATCGCGGACTCTGATTTTTATTATCCCAAGGATAGAGCGCGTAGGTCGTTTCTTCCACGCTTTCATTGACTAACGAGTTCATCGATTTCCGACACAATACAAAAACAGACCCATCGAAATTCATCGCCGTATTCGCTATGGTAAAAATTCCACCCTTATACCCACAATAGGCCCGATTATTATCATCTAATATCGGTGCTCCATTCACTACACTTAAAACATTTTGCACATTTTCTCCCGCATTGACGACAAGGATTTCCTGTATCCGTCTCTCTGTTTTTCCCGCACTTTCCGCCATATATATCAAAAGTATCGGTAGCGAAAGGCCTAAAATTCCAATTGCTAAAATTACCTCCAATAATGAAAATCCCTGCCTCATATCGCTTCTTCTATCGCACTTTTTGACTCCAATATTATCCCACTCCCCATCAGCGTAATAAATAATCCGTAAATATTAATATCTTTTTTTAATTCCACGCTGTTATTAACTCTAGTACCATAGCCAATTCCTAAAATTGCTGCCGTTGCAGGGGATGATAAATGCCCTGCCGGATCGAAAATGAAGCAGTAACCATCAACGGCCTCTCCCTGTAAAATATTGCTTTCTTCGAAATAACTCGAAAGACTCTGCCCACCAACAAGATATTGTGAAAGATCATTGAACGGAAAAATAAATGTCCGCTCGGGGAGTAAAATTTCGCGTTCCGCTTCCCAGGTATTATTCCTTTGTTTCATAATCGCTATTCGCTGAAACTTCCGATGCGATGATGTATCAATGAAAAGTTTCACATAGGAATTACCTACAATCGCTTGTCCACGTGTATCGTCAAAACTCGACGCAAGAAGCAATGCAGCTGTTCTAACTTGTCGACTTTCATTGCCCGCTGCAACATTTAATTTTATTAAAAAGAATAAAGATATCGATACCAATGCGATCACCGTTACCAATTCGATTAATGTAAAACTATTAACCTTTTCTCCCACCAAATTTCATACTGAAAATATTCTATGCCTTGGCAAATTTTTATGATGTACCCTAAGGGCTGCGCGCCCGTAGAAACCCCGCCAGGGGATCCATCCCCTGGACCTGGATTGCGGCCGGTACCTCGGGCATTCGCCCGTGGTACCGGCCGACCATGGGGCCAAGGCCCCCGCCCGCGGCTTCGCCGCGGGCGGGGGCAACTAAGTTGACCCTGCGGCCAAACCATGCGAAATTTTCGCATGGCTTGGCCGCATACCGAGGTCAAGGAGTCCGTGACTCCTTGCGGGAGTCCAGAGGGCAGAGCCCTCTGGCGAAGCAAAAGCAAGGGGAATCCTTCCCCTTGCAATCCCCTTGCAAGGAACAGAGTTCCTTGACCTAGGAATCCAGGCCCGCGGCGAAGCCGCGGGCCTGAACAAAAGACCGGTGCGGCCAAACCATGCGAAAATTTCGCATGGCTTGGCCGCTGAACGAGGTCAAGGAGTCCGTGACTCCTTGCGGGGTCACGGGGCAGAGCCCCGTGGCAAGCCTTCTTGCGGGAGTTCGGATTCACTAATTGCCAAAGAAAATTTTATTTTAAGCACAGTGGTACCGTCGACCTTTTGAATGGTACCGTTCATGAGAAAAAATTTATTATATTTTTCTTCCAACTCAGCCGTAATTTTCAAAAGTTCTTCCGATTTCACTATGGATTTGAATCGTGCTTCTTCTATTTTCGCGAGAACAGGTGTTCCTTTTTCCAATGGAAAATTTTTTAATATTAAAGCCGCCGCCGTTTGAAATATTGTCTCACAGAGAATAACTCCTGGTGTAATGGGATTATTTGGATAGTGCCCTTCGTAAAAGTGTTCTTCCTTGGAAAACATTTTATGTGCAGTAATTTTCTTTTCATCGATGCTCAAAATCGAATCGACAAAAAGAAAAGGTTCACGGTGAGGAATGAGAGATTTAATATTAATCATTGATCAAGAATTTCTAATTTTTGCAATTCTTCGTTATCCCATTCGTCACTTTCGTCTGTTTCGAGCCCTCCATCTTCAACGATGTATTCCTCATGACCTCCTAACTCTTCTCCATCTTCATCAAACTCACCTTTATGGGCAATATCGTAACCATTTGGCGTATATTCTAAAATATCGACGATCTCATCAAAAACATGTATGCTATTGCCTTCGATATATTTTTCCTGGTACCGTTCACGCAGTGTCTCTTCAATTTCTTCCACATTGATGGTGGCCTTAGAATCGGCGGAATCGTTGAGTAATTTCACGCGCAGACGAATAATATGGTCAATAAATTCGGCATAGGGACCTTCGTTATCCGCGATAACATTAGGTAACAAAAACAGAGGTTCTTCGGCAGAATGTGTTTTCGTTGGTATAAACTCTAACTTCACTCGACTATCGGGAAGCTCTGCTGCAATTCGAAGCTTTAAAAATGCTCCTTCCACGAGTTCATTGCGTAGTCCGTAGTCGGATAAGGGTGATGTTAGTTCAGCGAGATGCTCAAATTGCCGAGGATCAATAACCCCCACATAATCCGTATCGGTGTGCGTGTCATTATTTACTTTTTCCAGCCACCATTTGTAGTCGTTCATTAGTTTCACAATACACCACTCAATTTTATCAGACATGATAGATTCGGTGTAGTACTAATGTTTGGTCAATCGTAAAGAATTTTTTTCTTTTCAATTATGGAATTAAAAATTGGAAGGACTTCAGTGTGGAATAAGCTTGCGAAAAGGCATATATAGTTACGAAATGGAACAATGGGAATTTCCATTGCATTGGTTGGTCGTCCGAATGTGGGTAAAAGCCGTCTTTTCAATCGACTCATTGGGCATAGAATATCGATTGTTCACGATCAACCCGGTGTCACGCGTGACGTTATTATTCACGAAATGGAAAATGGCATTGTTTTTATGGATACGGGAGGAATTGGTTTTGCAAATGTTCAGGAAGAAAACGATGTAACACCGGCGGTTAATGAACAAATTGATTTTGCGATTCAAGCGGCTGACATTATTTTTTTCGTCGTCGATGGGCGGACGGGTTGTACTCCATTGGACTACGAAATAGCGAAAAAACTGCGCAAGCCTAATAAAAAAGTGTTTCCTATTATTAACAAAATTGATTCGGAGAAAGAAAGCTACCGTTGCGATATTTTCCACGATTTGGGCTATGCGAATCCCATTGCGGTTTCTGCGGAACACGGATACGGGGAAAGGGAATTATGGAAAATTATCAATGAATATGCCGACAGGAATGGCGAAATAGTGCCGAAAAAAGAAAATAATAATTGCATTAAAATTTGTTTAGCAGGCCGTCCCAATGTGGGCAAATCTTCCATTGCCAATATGCTTTTAAAGGAAAATCGTATGATTGTTAGTCCCATCGCCGGAACAACACGCGATGCCATTAGCGACGACATTTTTTTTAGAGATGATGGAAAGGAATACCGCATTCGATTGACGGATACGGCCGGCTTACGGGAAAAGAAAAAAATGAATTCTTCCGTGGAATTTTTCTCTTCGTTGCGTTCCATTCACGCGATTGATGAAGCGCACATTGTTTTTCTGACCATCGATGCGCTTTCCGGTATTACGCGGCAGGATAAAAAATTAGCCGGCTATGCCCTGGAAAAAGGCAAATGCCTTGCGATCATCGTCAATAAATGGGATCTCGCCTACAGAGGTATCGAAGATAATCTTGTTATCGGTTACCATTCCGTAGCCGATTTTCAAAAAAATTTCATCCAGGCCGTTCGAAAAGAATTATTTGCACTATCCCAATTTCCAGTCTTGTTTATTTCCGCAAAAACGGGTTTTGCCGTTGAAAATATTTTAGGCGAAAGTGTGCATCTTTTCGAGTGTGCTTCCCAAACAATTTCTACGGGAAAACTTAATCGCATTATTCAGAATCTAATTGAACGTCAACCTCCCGCACAAATTTCAGGCAAACGTTTCAAAATTTACTATGCGGTACAGAGTGGCCATTTTCCTTTCCAGCTGAAAATTTTTTGTAATCGTTTCCAACGCCTGATGAAATCTTACCAGCAGTACCTGGAAAACAATATTCGCGAGGTATTTGGTCTCATGGGTTGTCCATTGATTTTTAATTTTGTCGACAAAGAAGCACGCTACGCTGAAAAATCAGCTTGAGCGATTATCTTTTTTTTTTATGAAACAAATGCGTTGGAGTCTTTCGTTGTAGTTCAGAATCTCGTAAAACAGTATGGGCATTTTCGTGCGCTCAGTGACGTTTCCTTTGAAATTTCGATGGGAGAAGTTGTGGGATTATTAGGGCCGAATGGTGCGGGAAAGTCGACGACACTTAAAATTTTATCTGGCCTCCTTGATGCTAATTCAGGGGTAGTAAGTATTGGGAATGAAAATATCGCCTACTCCAATCACCGAGCAAAATGTTCCATCGGCATTATGTTGGAAAATAATCCGCTTCCAGCACACCTGAAAGTGGGAGAATATTTGCGTTTTCGAGCGGCAATGAAAGGCGTTGATATAAAAAATGTACGTGTCCATACGGAAAAAATTATGCGCCAGGTCGACATTCAACGCAATATTCGCCACCAGGAAATGGGTTCCCTATCGAAGGGAATGCAACAGCGCATAGGTTTCGCCGAAGCTCTTCTTGGTGATCCCGATCTCGTCATTCTCGATGAGCCAACTATCGGCCTGGATCCCAATCAAGTTATAAAGTTTCGAAAACTTGTTGCCTCCCAAAAAGGTAAGCGAACATTTATTATTTCGAGTCACATTTTGCCGGAAATTGAGAGTTTATGCGACCGTTTTATTATTATTAATAATGGGTCCATTGTCGCCAATGGCATGATTAATGAGTTGCGGCAACGATTTTTTGAGGAACGTATTTTGCTTGTTTACGTAGAATGTGAACCCATGGTAATTGATGTTTTTAAGGCCATGCACCCAGAAATTAGAATCCGTGATGTATTCATTAATTTAAAGACCAATCAACATCAGTTGGTTGTTCCTTTACCTACCGAAAATGTTGAACATTTTTGGAAAACAATCGTCAATGAAACGAACTGGAAATTACTGAACTTTGCGGAAAAATCAACGACCTTGGAAGAAATCTTTATTCAAGCTACGGAAGTTATTTCCGCCTGAACACGGGGCTCCGCCCCGTGACTCCGCAAGGAGTCTTGCCAGAGGGCCTCCGCCCTCTGGACTCCTGCAAGGAGTCACGGACTCCTTGACCTCGGTATGCAGCCAAACCATGCGAAATTTTCGCATGGCTTGGCCGCCGGGTCAACTTAGTTGCCGGCCCGCGGCTACGCCGCGGGCGGGGCTAGGGCCCCGGTCGGTACCGACCACCGGCTGATGCCCGTAGGCGGGGCAATAATCCAGGTCCAGGGGATGGATCCCCTGGCGGGGATTCTCAGGGCGCGCAGCCATTAGATAGCCAGACAGCTCCATGGGGCTGCGCCCCATACCTCGCAAGGAGTCGCGGACTCCTTGACCTCGGTATGCGGTCACACCATGCGAAAATTTCGCATGGTGTGGCCGCAGGGTCAACTTAGTTGCCATGCCCGGGGCTTCGCCACGGGCGAGGGCCCCTTGGTCGGCCGGTACCACGGGCTAATGTCCGTGGTACCGGCTGTAATCCAGGTCCAGGGGATGGATTCCCTGGCAGGGATTCTCAGGGCGCGCAGCTCTTAGATAGCCAGAGGGCTCCGCCCTCTGGACTCCCACAAGGAGTCACGGACTCCTTGACTTCGGTATGCG
>JAIRZB010000010.1 GCA_031267435.1 Puniceicoccales bacterium
CTCGTGCGACAAACTATGCATCGCTTGTTCAGGGGGAATTGATTCTATTTGCCTGACCCTTGCCATTGCGGCACGAGTTCCGGCAGAGCGTCTCGCAATTCTCCATTACAATCACAATACTCGGAACCGAGAAACGGATGGGGATGAAATATTTGTACACCAATTGGCCACCGATCTTGGCATTGATTTTTTTTCCGAAAAAAGATCTATCGGTGCGACCACGGAAGATGCTTTACGCGATGCCCGCTATGATTTTTTTTTACGAATCATGGTTCAATTGGGAAGCGCACACCTATTTCTTGCACACCAGGCCGACGATATTATTGAGACCATGCTCATGCGTTTAGCCCGAGGAAGTATGGAAATTGCTGCCCCAAAATATTGCCAATCATTTGCCAACGGGACTTACCGTCTCCGCCCACTAATTCACGTTTTCAAACAAGAAATTGTTGATCTGTTTACAAAAAACAAAATTCCATGGCGAGAGGATTCGAGTAACTGCGAAGATCAATATTTGCGCAATCGCATTCGGAAGTTATTGCCACAGCTGGACACTATTTTTGAAGGGCGGGACTGGAAACAGGGATTTCTATTGGCCCATCGCTATTTGGAAGAGGACACATTCTACCTCAACCAGACAGCCAAAAATTTATGTACGAACTCCCAAAAACTGGATCTACAAAAACTTTTCCACCCTGCGATTATCCGTCGTGCCATTCAATTTTGGTTATGCGATTGTTCCCTATCCCGCCCTTGCTTCGAACAAATTTTCGATGCCGTTGCTCAAAATTACCCTGCGATAGTCAATATCAATGGGCAAACATCCGTAACAATCAATCAAAAAATTTTACATAGAATCCAAAAATTAATAAATAATTCAAAGATAAGCTTCCAACATTGGCAATCGGGAGTACTTTATTTACCTACGGGTTACAAACTAACCCGAGAAATGGTTCCCTTTTCCCGGGAAGACCTCGAAATGCTTAATACCTTTGTTGTCTACGTCGACGGCCAGCGTTGTTCTGAGATTTTAGTACGTACCTGGCAGCACGGTGATCGTTATCGACCGATTAATGCCCCAACAAAATCCCTTAAAAAGCTCTTTTCCGAAAAAAAAATTCCGGTCCATCAGCGGTCCATACTCCCCGTACTTTGCGATGAAAATGGTTCCATTATCTGGGTTCCCCACCTGCCACCGGCCGACTTTATGAAAGTTCAAAATAATTACGCACTAAAAATCACTTTTTCGTCGACATAAATAAAAAAATTCGTGGGCTATGGACATCTTTTTTAATGGTTTCGTTAGTTCCAAATAAAAATAACAACCGCATTCGCTCCCTAATGATTTGGGGAGTCATTATTCTTGTCATGTGTTTACTGTGGGACAACTACAGTGCAACCCTATCGCTCCAAGAGAAATGGACCATTTCCCAAGTTATTGAAGCTGCCAAGGCCGGTAAAATTACTCAAGGGTTCATTAAATCGGATCCTTCAAAGGGTGAAAAATGGCATATTTTGTGCGGTAGGGCAAAGACCGACAAGCCCGTTACCCTTCTAAATGGTCAAACCAGGGACTACATTCAATTTGAAGCCGAAGGAAAACTGACCAGTAAGCGCTTTGAAGATCTGATATCATCCTCGGACATTTGGCGTGAGGAATCGAATAATAACCTCTGGATGTCCATCCTTGTCAGCATTCTGCCCCTACTCATTCTCATCTTTTTTATTTATATTTTCTTTTTCCGTTCCATAAAAAATGCGAATCGCAACGCACTTATTTTCGGAAAAAGTAAAGCAAAACTTATATCCAAGGAAAACAATAAAAAAACATTTAAAGATTTTGCCGGCTATGAAGAAGCGAAGGAGGAAGTTGCAGAGATTGTTGACTTTTTAAAAAACCCAAAAAAATTCACGGACATCGGTGCAAAAATTCCCAAAGGTTTTCTCATGGTTGGGCCACCTGGGACCGGTAAAACTTTGCTTGCGCGTGCCATAGCCGGCGAGGCCAATGTTCCTTTCTTCAATGTAAGTGGTTCCGATTTCGTCGAAATGTTTGTTGGGCTAGGCGCAGCCCGTGTGCGTGACACATTTGAACAGGCTCGCAAAAACTCACCATGTCTCGTCTTCATCGATGAAATTGATGCGGTTGGGCGCAGTCGCGGAGCCGGTATCGGTGGTGGCAACGATGAGCGTGAACAAACACTCAATTCGCTACTCGTCGAGATGGATGGTTTCGAAGAAAATAATGGTGTCATCGTCATCGCGGCTACGAATCGTCCCGACGTACTTGACCATGCATTGCTCCGTCCGGGACGCTTTGATCGCCAGGTGGTTATCGACATGCCCGATCTTATGGGGCGCCTTGAAATTTTAAAGGTCCACGCCCATCGCTTTAAACTTAAATCCAATATTAGTCTCAAAGAAATTGCCCGCCATACTTCAGGATTTTCTGGAGCTGATCTTGAAAATTTACTCAATGAAGCGGCAATACTCTGTGCGCGCTATAGCCGCAAAGAAATCGATCGCCCGGAAATCAACGAAGCTTACGATAAAGTTGCCTATGGCCGCGAGCGTCGTAAACTCATGGACCAAAAGGATAAAAAAATTACCGCATTCCATGAAGCCGGCCACGCTATCATTCAGGCCATCATCGATACCGGCGACATGCCCGTCCATAAGGTAACGATTCTTCCCCGGGGACAAAGTCTTGGAAGCACAATGTTTATGCCCAAAAAGGACATGCTCAATTATTCCAGAACTAATATTTTAAATAACATTTGCTGTTCCATGGGCGGACGTGTAGCCGAAGAAATTGAATTCAAAGAATTGACTAGCGGTGCCGCGGGCGATATTAAATCGGCGACCAAGTTGGCGCGAAAAATGGTCTGTGACTGGGGTATGAGCGATCTAGGTACCGTCGCCTACGGCGAAAATCAGGACCACATTTTCCTCGGAAAAGAAATTGCCCGCGACCAAAATTACAGCGAACAAACGGCCCAAAAGATTGATGCAGAAATTGCTAAAACAATCCAAAACGAATACGTACGCGCCCAAAAAATTCTCACGGAACACTATGACTTTGTACAAAAATTAGCGGAAGCGTTGCTGAAATACGAAACCATCGAGGGGAAACATGTCTATGAATTGGTTAAACATGGAAATTTTCGATCGAAAATAACGGCCGTACGTCGGCGACCTCCTGCACAAAAGAAGGTAGAAGAAGCAACGACTACGCCTACCAATACGGAAGTCACGGAAAAATCGGATAAACTAGAAAAATCAGATAAATCAGATAAATCAGATAAATCGGATAAACTAGAAAAATCGGATAAATCAGATAAAAAGCTTGAAAAGAAAAATAAAATCCAAGAAAAAGAATCGGAGTAAATTATTATGGAAAATATCGGCTACATTCAAACTTTTGGCGCAATTGTCATTCAAATCTATCTTATTCTCAATCCTCCAACCTCCATCACAGTCATGTTGGGAATGAGCAAAAACAGTACGGTGGCTGAGCGCCTGCAAGCCTCTAGACAAATTTGTACCATCGGTGGCACGTTACTTTTTGCATTTGCCCTATTTGGACAAATGATTCTTAATGATATTTTCCACATTTCAACGGAAGCTTTCCAAGTTGGGGGAGGATTATTTCTCTTTTCCATCGGACTTGGCATGGTTCTCTCAAAAAGTTCCGATGGCGAAACGAAAGACAATAGCACAACGAAAAGTCTTTCGAGCTTGGTCATTACGCCCCTCGCAACCCCCCTACTGGTCGGACCTGGAACCATGACGGCCTCTCTCGTAAAACGTATGGAATTGCCCAATTCCTGGGACTATGCGATCGTTTTTTATCTGGCGCTTGCGGTGTCGATGATTCTCGTGTATTTTACCTTTATTCTAGGGTGTAAGTTTTCGAAGTATTTGAAGCCGACGTTTTTGAAGATTATTGAAAAATTAGTAGGCATCTTGCTAATCTGTCTCGCAACTTCTTGCATTTTTAAGGGTGCGAAAATCTTCATCCAATCGCTCTAGTATGCGGTTTTTATATTTTCATGAATTTATTTAAAATTATATAGCAATCCCCCCTTGACTGTTTTATTATTTTTTTTAGAAACACGGTCAGCCAACTCAAAGACTTGGCATTGGGGATGGGAAGATGTTGTTTGATTATTTTTTACTTTTAGTAATAATCGGTTGTTATCTTTTGAGTGGATTGAGATTGCATTCCGAAGCCGGGGAAAAAGAAATTTCCGAAATGGAAATACCTAAAAATGCTGAATGGTCATTTCCTAAAAAAGATTTTATTCCAGCGAATAAGAACCGGACGAAATCGCTCACATCCGCTGAAAAAACGGAAAATGGCGATAAAAATTTCGACACGGATGGAAGCCTTGAAGTCGCCACACGGAATGAAAAAAATGACTTTCCCCCTAGCGGTTTCAGCGTTCCTCAGTCCTCCACGGATACGACGAAAATCGCCGATGCTATTCCGTCGAAAAACGGCGAATCACAGCGACCACCATCGGAAGAAATTGCCGAAATGATTGACTCACCGAAAAAAAATCAATTGCCTTTGGCCGCACAATCTGGACCAGAAAAAAATTTCCTTCCAGAAAATGTTCCATCCATTGAATCCCATCACCTCGAACAAGATGCAATGGCAACGAAAATCCGTGATATTCCAACAGAAAATGATCAACTCGACAATGACACAGAAATTTTATCGGAAACCACTCCCGTACGGTTGTCTGAAAAACGCATTAATATTTTACTGTTAAAGGCACGTTCATTTCTTCTCGTAAATAGCCTCGATGATGCCCATCAAATTGTTAAAATCATATTGAAGTCGGAACCTAGTCATGGGGAAGCGCTCGCCATCGAACATTATATCAAGCAATGCGCCCTTGAAACGGATGGCAAATTTCCCCGCAATGTGAATGAAACTCGGGAACAAATGATGGAAAATGTGAAAGATACATGGGAATTGCCTAAAATTTTTACTGAAAGTATTTGCACAGAACACGATTCTGAGGATTGGAATAACATGTTCAAACGCCTAAACCGAATCGTTATTCCCAAAATTTCCTTCAATAATACGCCGTTCACACAGGCCATTAATACGATCATAGCGCTCTCTGAACAATACGATACGGAAAAAGATCCCCAAAAAAGTGGCATAAATATGGTGGTTATGCTAGCGAATACCGGAACGGAACCTACTCTTTCCCTCAGTTTAAAAAATATGCCGCTGGACAAAATTTTAAATTTCATCGCCAAATCAACCGCTTACCAATTTGATATCGAAGACGAAGTAATTGTTTTTCGAAAGGCCGAGGGAAATTTATCAGAAAATCTGATCTCTGAATTTTTTAAAATTTCTCGTTCTGCGGTCATTCGCATGACGGGTATTCAGTCAACAAACTCAAATTCCAATAGTGGCGACAAGGATGCTAAAAAGACGGATTCCAGCAAAAGTAACGGTTCCCTCGCAGAGGAAGAACGACTCATTAAAGAATTTTTGCAAAAGGCGGGTGTCAATTTTTCTAATATTTCCGGTAGCAATTTAGCCTTCGATGGTTCGCAACTCATTGTCACCCAAAGTCTCCGCAATATCAAACGCGTTAGAGAAATTCTCATTCGCTATGAACAGGTGAAACAGGTCGAAATTGAAACAAAATTTATCGAAGTTCAACAGGGTAAACTCGATGAATTACAATTCGGTTGGAATTCCGCGTTTAAACATCTAGGGACGGGAACCGATGCTGCCGTTCAACCTAGATCATTCACCCTCGGCACAACGGGTGCCGGTAGTGATAAAAGCAATATTAATAATTTGCGCTCCGTTCACGATGCATTTACTATTAGAAACGAATCCGGCGGAAAAGGTACCATTGCTTTTACAAATTCAACGGGTAAGGAATCGACGATTGAGATTCCAAGTTCCACTCCCAATGCTCCCGGTGGTCTCAATCTCGGCGTATCGGCTACTATTCTTTCCAATCTTACCGGTGTTATTAGCGATAAAATTGGACTCAGTCTAACCATTCGTGCACTGGAACAGCAATCGGGTTCCGATCTTATGAGTGCACCGAAATTAACAGTCCTTTCAGGGAAAACAGCCAAAATAACCGTCGCCCAAGAGTTCATTTACCCCAAAACATATGGCGAAATTTCTTCCGAAGTCGGAACCGGTGATGCCAATTCCGCCGGCGTAACCATTACGGCAGGTACTCCCAGTGACTTTGAAACTCGTAATGTCGGCGTTGAAATGAATGTCACGCCAACCGTCGAAGAAAATAATTGTATCAGTCTGCAACTTTCACCAAAAGTTACCGAATTTGAAGGTTTCATTGAATACGGCGGACGTAGTATCGCAATTTCAGGCAATACAAGGGCCGATCTCCCTCCAGGATTTTATCAACCCATATTTTCAACGCGCGAAATTCAAACGGAAGTTACCATCTATGACGGCGCTACGGTCGTGATGGGAGGCCTAACACGGGAAGAAATTAAGGAAGTCAATGATAAAGTTCCTTTACTTGGTGATATTCCGCTCATTGGAAGATTGTTCCGCTCGAAAGGCGAAACAAATCAGAAAAAAAATTTACTAATCTTCGTCACAGCTAATATTCTATCGCCAGGCGGTACTCCCGTTCGAATGCAAAATAAAATGCCAAAAAAAGACCTTGTATACCGCTCAAATAAAGAAAGTCAATGGAATGTTTCCTCGGAAATTGAAAACTAAGGGCTGCGCGCCCTTAGAATCCCCGCCAGGGGATCCATCCCCTGGACCTGGATTGCGGCCGGTACCTCGGGCATCAGCCCGTGGTACCGGCCGACCATGGGGCCTTGCCCCGCCCGCGGCTTCGCCGCGGGCGGGGCAACTAAGTTGACCTTGCGGCCACACCATGCGAAACTTCGCATGGTGTGGCCGAATACCGAGGTCAAGGAGTCCGTGACTCCTTGCGGGGTATGGGGCGGAGCCCCATGGTTAGCAAAAACAAGGGGAATCCTTCCCCTTGCAACCCCTTGCCAGGGGATCCATCCCCTGGACCTGGATTGCGGCCGGTACC
>JAIRZB010000051.1 GCA_031267435.1 Puniceicoccales bacterium
GAAACAGTGCGTCGTTTTCGGGAAATTATTAGCGTTCAAAAGGTTGACTATGGGGTGGATTAGTCTAGCAAACGGACTAAAGATTTAGCAATATGAAACAATTCCATTTTATTTTTTTATTTATTTTCTCCATTATTGGGGGAATGGGAGCCGTTGTTAATCTTAATGCCGCTGCTCCTGATAGTCCAAATCTTGAAATGTACGTCTTTTCTGTTGGGCAAGGAAATTTTATACTTTTAAAGAAAGATGATCGTTTTTTAGTTGTCGATGTTGGATGTGGGGCCCAAGGCAGAAATCCGCTAAAGCAATATAAAGATAAGATGAATTTCGATGGCAAGCTTAGAAAAAAATTAATAAATATCGGTTTTTTTGATGTCAGGAATTCCTGTGTTTTGCTTGTGACGCATAATCATTGGGATCATTTTTGCCTTTTTTCAAATTTGAATCGTGTTGTATCAACTCCTTTCTCGTTTTATGAGAATCAAGGTTCATCCATTGCCTTGGATTTTTGGAGAATCCGTAGAGATAAGGTCGTTGATTGCGGTAGTATAATAAATTGTTTGGGTGGCGGCAGTACTGTTAGCTGTTTGGTTCCGCCCTCAAATGCAGAAAAAGCTCATGAAAAAAATCTCATTGTTTTTGTTAAATATGGGAAGGTGCTTTTTATATTGCCTGGAGATGCCGATGGCGACTATTTAAATTTAAATGCTGGAGCGTTTATGGATATATTAAGGGGAGAAAGTAATGGATGTACCCATTGTTGCATCGTTCTCCCCCATCATGGGAGCAATAGTAATGGAACCCTTGCTCTGACTTTAGCAGCCCACAGAGTTTTGCTAGAAAATGGATGTGGAGAAGTAATTTTTATTATTTCAAGTAATCCGATGGAAAATGATCATCTTCCTCGGCCTGCGGTATTACCTTTGCTACCCAATATACCAAAAGCTGTAATGCATTTTTTCCAAGACAGTGATGATGTAGGGCCGCTGCCGCTTATTACTCTTGCGCCCGTATTCATAACCTGTAGAGCGACCGATGGCATAGGCTATCTGGTCACCACGGATGGTAATAATTTGCAACTTTTTGATGGAACAACTCCTATTAGACTACTGTATCCGGTTCAATAGTGATGAGGCTTTTTGTTCTCCTAAGGTTTCCCAGCAAAAACCGACAAAGCAAGCTAGAATACGCGGACATAGAGGCGATTCAAGAAAGTTTTATGTAAAATTCCATTTAAAATTCATTTTTTAGCCATGACTTCTTGACTTCTCGAATTTTCCCCTAAAGTGAACTTCCATCATGAATAAAAAAATTAGTTTATTGTTGTGTGTTTGTTGTCTGGGAAATATATGTCAGGCAGATCCTGTAGAAGAGATTAGAGATTTACAAAATAAGCTCAAAAGCGGAGTAAGTCGGATTCAAAAAAGAAAACTCCTTCAAGAGATGGAAGATAGGGCTTTTAATTGGCATGGGGAGATAAATGGTTCAATTAAGTCTGTCGTAGATAATATATTTTCAAGAACTCAAAGTCAGGATGACAGAAAAATTATAATTCTCAATACTCTTCTCCTATTGGCTTTTCCTGAAGACTGTTTGGGTGTCACGAAACTCATAGAAGAAATAAAAGACATCAAAGGCGTACGTAATACGGACATAGGAAACTTACTGAACGGAATAAAGGAGCATTTGCGTTTGAGTGAAGATTTTTCTCCCATCGTCATATTTTCTAAACGATATCCCATTGAACCTGCTGAATAGAAAACAAAATGAGAAAAGTTTTATTATTTACATGGAGTATTTGTTTTTTTCTGGGGACTGTTGCCGTCGGCAGTAATTTAGAAATCAATATTTTTAATGTTGGATGGGGCAATTTTGTTTTGTTGAAACGGGATAATAATGTTTTAGTTATAGATTGTGGTAAAGCTGGTGCCTTCCAGGCGTCAGAAGCTAAGGAGAGGCTTAGAAATATTTTGAGAGGAAGTAACAATTGTAGAGTCATTATAACCCATGATCATAAAGATCACTATTCAGCGGCACGTGTTTTGTGGGATTGTTTTCACAAAGTGAGCAAGAGGAATGCGGAATTTTTTTACGGTTGGGTTTCATCGGATGGAGCACCATTGACTCGCGAGACTCGCAAAAATGCTGTGAAGTACTACCCGTTATCTTCCAATCCAAATGTTTTAGATAGATGTTTAGGCGGTGGTATTTTAATTCGATGTATTATCCCTGTAAGAGAAAATGAAGATTGCCACGTCAATAATTTGGTTGTCGGAATTAAATATGGGAATATAAGTTTTGTTTTTCCGGGAGACGCAAACCAAGATTGGTTTAGTGAAAATTGCGAACGATTGAAAGCATTTTTGGAAGAATTGGGATGGGTAAATTTTTTGCTTATACCACACCATGGGAGTATGAGTGATACGGGTTTCTTCATGAAAGATGCCATTGAAAATTTTACTAAGGGTACGCTTGCCCCTAATGAAGGAAGAAGGTTGATGTACGTTATTTCCAGCGATCCCCAAAAAGGCAAATATTATATGCCACGGCAAGGGGTGCAATATTTATTTTCCCATTGGTGCTGCATATCTAAGGTCAAACCACACCGTTTATCTGTGGCCAAAGTCGATTTGGTTAGCAAGGAGTTGAAAGAAGTTGTTGCCATAGGCGGATTAGCATCTCCGGTTTTTTCCACAGCAGATAGT
Source organism: Puniceicoccales bacterium (assembly GCA_031267435.1). Taxonomy (GTDB): domain Bacteria; phylum Verrucomicrobiota; class Verrucomicrobiia; order Opitutales; family LL51; genus LL51. The sequence continues at coordinate 2,706 of JAIRZB010000051.1, forward strand.
GTTTTTGGCTATAAGATTGTTTGTGATGGGCTTAGTTTCTGGATGTATGAGGAGCTTGGAATCCCTCGTCCGAGAGAAAGCATTGCCGATTTGAAGGTTTTTGATTATTATGGATTAGCAAGACAACGATAGCTTTTATTTTACAGCCATTTTTTTGTCATAGATTTGCTGAAAAGCTAAAGAGCTGTCCGATTCATCTAGTTATATCCCGTTTAGTAACAGAGATTGTACCACATCGATATCGCTGAAAGGAATTTTTTCATCGCCGATTTGTTCATAGGTTTGATGACCTTTGCCGGCAATGAGGACAATATCATCTCGCTGGGCTTCCTCTAGCGCAAGTGTTATTGCTGCCGTCCGGTTGGGTTCAAATGCAACGCGACTTCCTGCAATTATACCCGGTTTCATATCTTTGAAAATCATTTCTACGGATTCGTGTCGGGGATTATCGGAGGTTGCAAATATTAGGTCTGAAAATTGACACGCAATATGCATCATCCCAGGGCGCTTCGTTCGATCGCGATTGCCTCCACAGCCGAAAACGGTAAGAATTTTCCTTTTCTTAATTTCTTGCAAACTTTCTAAAACTCTGCGCAATCCACCTTCCGTATGCGCGAGATCTACCAGAATTCTTATTCCTCGGTTATTTTCTACGCTTTGTAAGCGTCCCGGAACGCCAGAAAAAGTTTTTATTTTTTCAATCAGGCTTCCTAATTCGACATTTTGATTTTCATGAATCGCTGCCAATGCTGCTAGGGTATTTTCGACATTAAACATCCCAATGAGTGGAATTTCATAAAAATATTTTTTCCCTCTGTGTTTTAATGTGAATGTCGTTTTATTTGCAAAAAATCGTAAATCCACAGCGTTGTAATCGGCATTAATATTTTCTATTCCGTAGGTTATGCCGCCAAATTCATGGCTCAAGCGTTGGCCGTAGGTGTTATTTAAATTCAGAATGTTATGCTTGGGCATGTTTCCATTTTCACCGGAAAATAGTTTACGTTTGGCTAAAAAATAATGCTCACGGTTTCCGTGATAGTCGAGGTGGTCGCCTGTCAAATTCGAAAAAATAGCGACATCAATATCTAAAGCATAGGCCCTTCCCTGGTCCAATGCGTGTGAGCTTAACTCAATAGCCACTCCCGTGCCCTTGGGCAATGCCGCAATCATACGATATAAATCTTCTAAGTCCGGTGTCGTTTGTTCCGAGGGAATAATTTTTTCAATCAAATCATAGTGAATGGTTCCGATCACCGCCGTCGGAATATCGACCAAATGACGCAGTAAATAGGTTGTTGTCGTTTTGCCGTCAGTTCCCGTTACCGCAAATGTAGGATGCACATTATCCAGTAGATTGAGCGATTTTTTTAACACAAAGACAAATGTTTGACGAACATTTTCCATTGCCCATACGTGAATATTGCGTGCGCTATTTGCAAATATTTTGCCCAAATTCTCCATCGCACTTTTTTCAATAACAATTCCGCCACACTCACGTTCCAATGCTTCTTGGCAATAAACGTTTTCGCGGTGGCTTTGTCCGGGAAGTACAAAAAAAATATCGCCCGATTTAACCCTGCGACTATCACAGGTTATATTTCCTGCATGTGCTTGCTCCAAAGTTTCATCCAAAAGATTGCCACGAATCACCGCCATAAAAAAACTATGTTCACTAAATGTAGGTTTTTCTGAAAAAAACAAATAAAATTTTGGAGATTATTTTAGGAAATGACAATATTTTTTCTGTTTTAAAAGTATTTATAAAAAACACCTAGCATTAATTGGGCCCAACCCAAATTTTGATCGGGCTAGCCAGGTGTCATTTTTTCTAACTTTTTGAAGATAGTATCCCAGCTTTAGATTCCGTCAAAATCTTCACCGGTATAAGAATTTGTCGATCCTCCCAGCGGATACCCATATCCCAATCGTAGGTCACTTTTATGGGGGCGGGTGAACTGACCTTAGTATCCAACGTTGTACTTGGCACAAATTTTGATTCTGGTTTTGCGCTATCTTCCTTAGCTGGAAGAAAAGCTGGCTTCTTGTTTTCGTTTCCTTTGGCTGGAACAGGTCCCCGAATGGTTTCATTCCGCTTAGTGACCTGCTCATTGGACATTTTTTGAATAAAATTAATAAACTCTAAGATCGCTTTTATCATGGGATAATCCGCAGCAATATTCACCCTAATGCCGTTATCCTTAGCACATGCCGTAGCCGTAAATTTTCCCTGCTCGGATGCTGGATCGAGGGCTTTGCCGAAGGTAGATCGATCATGTGTTTTGCCATCATGCGTTATCAGTCGGCTCATCTGAAAAAGCGCATCCGATCGCACTTGCAATCCAAATGTATTGTCGCAAGGGATGACCAATGGGTTTAGTGATTTATCAAATTGCTGTTTTAAGAATTCAAAAGAACTCGATGAAGTAAATTTATTATTTTCTAGAATAACATATGCTTCAGTATCTTTAGGTGTGGTCGGATTTTTTGGCTTTGTCTCGAACCGATAAATTTTCTTCCCATTATATTCTTCGTACGAGTCCGCCGATATGCCAATCTCATTCCCAGGAAACATATTTACTACAGATTCAAGATTTTTAACATGAAATTTAACGTCGTTAGATTTTGTCTGCATACTTGAATGGGTGTTTATTTCGTTTTTATCATTGGTCACAACCATGAACAATGATTCACCCTGAAAACTTTCCTTTATGATATTGATTATGTCTATAATAGCATCCCCAATTTTCTTATTGGGAATCTTATTGGCATCAGTTGCTTTGCGCATAGCATTCAGTAGAAAGTCTAGGAGTAGATGGATGTCATGTGCGGTAAAGTAAGCAATAACGTTCTGCCCATTGTTCATATTAATGGAAAACGATTTATTTTCATTTGACTTATAATTCGACTTATCAATGTTCTGCCCATTATCCGCATTAGAGGAAAACGATTTATTTTCATTTGACTTATCCAATGCAAGGCCAATGTCTGCTGCCATTGAAATACCGTTGTTATTGGTGATGTCAATGTAGCATTTAAAATCCGTGCACGGATTTAACTCACCAGTTTCATTGGGGAATACTTTAAGAAGCGATGATGGATTGATATCTAATCCTATTCTAATCGTATTTTTATCTGGCATAGAGTTATCTTTTGACGTTTCGATCGGAGCTCTATCGGAAGTAGGGACAGGATTTGCGACCGAGTTTTTATTGGAAGTAGAGTCTGGAATGGAGTTATCTTTAACGTTATCTTTTGACGTTTCGATCGGAGCCCTATCGGAAGTAGGGGCAGGATTTGCGACCAAGTTTTTATTGGAAGTAGAGGTTTCTTTTGATTTTAGAGGAGAGTTGATTAGGTCTTGAACTTCTTTTACGGATAGCGATGAATCAGCGTTTGATTGATCCAGGCAAGTTAGCCAATATCTATCTTCTATTTTATCGGATGATTTTGTTTTTTCCGACATCTCTTTCACGATATTGATTCCAGATTCAGTAAATTTGATTAGCACATAACAATATACCTGCTGGTCTTCATAGATGAAAAGTACATATATTTTTTCGCAGGGATCGATGGAGGAAAGATTATTTCCCAAAAAAGGGCAAAGCATCGCTGCGAAGAAATTCAAAGTAGCCGGATCGAAGTCGAAAATCTTTAAAAATTCTTTGAACTCAAATATATTGAAAATATTTGAAAATTCAAGTTTTGCGATTAACTCCCGATTGGATGACGCTTGTGCCTGGTCTTTGGTACCAAGGGGTTGGGAAACTGTTGTCCCAGTGGTTTTCCCATTAGTTTCCTGTTTTTTTCCAATATCCTTTTTATTGGCCTCAGAATATTCTAAAGATTTTTGCGTCAGCGATTCGACTTTTTCGTGACCAACGTTTAAAACTTCACTAAAGCCACTTCCGATTAGAAAAGAAGATATCAAACTAAAATAACAAAATTCTCTATGCATATTCATCTCTTTCTGGTTTATACCCATTACAGGGAAAAAATCAATTATTTTTCTTTAAATTTTAACTTTCTATACAAAAGATATTTCTAAAACTCGCAGGCAATCTTTGCGGAGAAAAAATATTCTTTGTTCTGAAAATCATAGCTAAATGCTATGGCGTGGGATTGCAAACACAATCTTCGCTGGGGCAGAAGGGACCACAATTTTTTATTGAGCGAAAAATCGCCGTAGGTTTTATCGCCGATGATCGGTAAATTCCGCAGCGCGCATTGTACTCGTAGCTGATGCGTCCGCCCCGTAACCGGTTGTAAGCGCAGCTTCAATAGCGGAATTCCGCCGATATTCAGTTCTTTTTCGATAAAATATTTCGTTATCGCTTCCTTCCCTGGTCCCCGGGTTACCCGTAAATGTGTATCTTCTCGTCGTTCTGCTAAGCAATCACAAAACTCTCCGTTAGACGATATTTTCCGATAGGCGGTTAGGGCATAGTAGGTTTTCTGAACCCTCTGGTTGAAAAAACATTCGCGGATTGTTTTTGCAATTTTTTCATCGAAGCAGCCAATTAGAAGTCCCGATGTGGGTGCGTCGAGTCGGTTTAACAGAAAAAATTTTCGATTTTTGGGAAAAATGTAGCAACGCTCTTTGGAATCGTAGGGAAGGCGTAGCAAACTTTTGGGATCAATTTGAAAATTTCTATTGGGCATGGATAGCACATCGCAGGGTTTATAGAGTGCGATAATATTATTTATATCGGAATGAACAATATGAACTTTGGGATGCAATAACTTTAAATCATCCATAATTTTAGGAAACGAAATAAAATACTTATAAAAGCTAAATTTTATCCTTGAAAAAGAAAGAAGAAACTCGAATATCGAGGCGTTTAGGGCTCTTAGCTCAGCGGTTAGAGCAGGGGACTCATAATCCCTTGGTCACAGGTTCGAATCCTGTAGGGCCCACCAAGATTTTTAGGTTTCCATTAGCGTCAATATTTCAAATAATATTTCAAAATAATTTGGTCCAGGTTTCATAAAACGAAAGGATAGTTTGTTTTTTCATTGGAATGAATAAAACCTGGATCAAGTGGATAATTATACTTTTATTGAGTCGTTTTGTGCGCTTGCACAATTGGATTTCGAGCATTAGGATGAACAGGATCATAGCCGTTGACTTTTAATGCGTGGTTCCAGTTGTCTATGTCTTTTTGACGATATCCGTGCAGATAAATTTTAATCGGCGAACCTTTTAGTGGGTTCAGAACAGCTCCCAGTGACTCACTAGGTACTTCGGAAGGATTGTTGAAAACCCCCATTCCAATTGCTGTGAGATGCAATGGCCATCCTGACAATTGCGCTATTTTGGCTAGGGTTCCATACTGAGCGTGCGCCAAGGCAATACTTATTGCTTTATAATTAGTAAGCCAAAATTCGTACTCGCCGGGATTATCCCAAGTGACCCCCTGCATAGTGCGAAATGTTGGCATCGAACAAAATACCTGTAACTGTTTGTTTTCCGATTCTTCACACATCCCCCATTGCATTGGTATCTTTAGTTTTCTCGCATTGTTTGCAATATAATCTGCAAGGTCTCGTATGTCGTTTTCATCTTTTATTACCAGTAAATTTAATTGGCCATTTAGATATAACTCAGGATATTTTTCATTTATTGGTTGGCCTCCATGAACCTTGCACCCTCGAAGTAGAAACAACATCGCATCGAGCAATTGCCTATTTGCATGGGCAGCAAAACGTAATATTGCCGTACTCAGGGCTTGCCTGCAGGCCGAAGGGCCTTGAGCTGATGCAGTAGCTATACAATTCATAAAATATTCAGTATTAGGCGTTTCCAATGCATTAAATTGGCTTGCAATTTGTACAATTGCACCATCGGCTTGATCCAAATGTTGCAGCAACTCACCCGGAAGACCGAGTACAACATAAACTTGAGGTTCTGCTCTCATATTTTCTATGTCTTCGAGTGAACAAAAAGATACCAATGGGTCTTGCACTTGGGCAAGGGTTTGCGTTGCTTGATTTATTAGTTGTCCATAGTTCGATTCCGGAATGCGCTCTTGGATTATGTCTGCTAGTGAAGGTTGATGTGTAGGATCTGTCTTCCATTGCTTTATCTTCAATTTTCCTATTGCCGTTGTGAGTCCAAGTTGGCTTTGAATATCGGTAAAAAAATTATCGAATTCTTCTGGAATTCTGGGATTGGTGAAAAAACTTTTATCGATCAATCGCGGTCTTAGCGCTTGGGGACCAGGCTGAACTATCCTGTCAAGAGGTACTGGTTTTTGCGCTTGCACAACTGGAAGCGCTTGGGGGTCAGGCTGAGCTGGCCTGTCAACGGGTGCTAGTTTGTGCGCTTGCACAACTGGATCGGCATCAAAACGAACGGCCCCATAGCCGTTGGCCACTAATGCGTGGTTCCAGTTGTCTATGTCTCTTTGATGATATCCGTGCAGACAAACCGGCACATTCGAGCCTTTTAGTGGTTCCAGAGTAGCTTCCAGTGACTTACTAGGTGCTTCGGGAGGATTGTTGAAAACACCCATTCCAACTGCTGTAAGATGCAATGAACGGGGCGGAGTCAATTGTCCCCAATCAATTTCTACTAAGCGCGCCATTTTGGCTAATGCTCCATACTGAGCTCTCAGTATGGCAATACTTATTCTTCTAAGGCAATTTGTTATAGGCTGATGGTCCGTCCAGTCGATGTTCGATGGAAATGATGGTGCTGCACAAAATACCTGTATATTAGATTGCATCGCTTCTTCGTGTACTACCCATTGCGCTTGAATCCTTAGTTGACCAATATTTTCCTCTATGTGTCTTGCAAGGGACGGTAGATCGTGTAATGGAATTTGTTGCATGTCACGTGGAACATCGCCAAAGCAGAATTCTATTCTCAGTAAGCGCAAATTTGGGTTTTCACTCAGATGGGGATGTATTCCATATTGTGTTGATTGGCATCTAACCTTATACGCTTCATACAGATAGGGATATGTTTTAAGTATTGGTTGGTCTCTAACCTTACACGCTTGAAGTAAAGGCAATATCGCGTCGGGCAATTTTTGTTGGGTATAGGCAACGTAGCGCAACATTGTTGCGGCCAAGGCTTGTCTGCATGCGGCAATTCCCTGGGGTAATTCTTGCACTGATCCAAAACCTGGCTTCGATCCCAATGCGTTAAAATAGTTTTCG
>JAIRZB010000100.1 GCA_031267435.1 Puniceicoccales bacterium
AATCCCCGCCAGGGGATCCATCCCCTGGACCTGGATTGCGGCCGGTACCACGGGCATTTGCCCGTGGTACCGGCCGACCAAGGGGCCCGCAGGCCCCGCCCACGGCGGCGCCGCGGGCGGGGCAACTAAAGTTGACCCTGCGGCCACACCATGCGAAATTTTCGCATGGCTTGGCCGCATATCGAGGTCAAGGAGTCCGTGACTCCTTGCGGGAGTCCAGAGGGCAGAGCCCTCTGGCTACCTAAGGGCTACGCGCCCTTAGAATCCCCGCCAGGGGATCCATCCCCTGGACCTGGATGCGGCCGGGTCCACGGGCTGATGCCCGTGGTACCGGCCGACCATGGGGCCTTGCCCCGCCCGCGGCTTCGCCGCGGGCGGGGCAACTAAGTTGACCCTGCGGCCACACCATGCGAAACTTTCGCATGGCTTGGCCGCTGACCGAGGTCAAGGAGTCCGCGACTCCTTGCGGGAGTCCAGAGGGCAGAGCCCTCTGGCTACCTAAGGGCTGCGCGCCCTTAGAATCCCCGCCAGGGGATCCATCCCCTGGACCTGGATACGGCCGGTTCCACGGGCTGATGCCCGTGGTACCGGCCGACCATGGGGCCTTGCCCCGCCCGCGGCTTCGCCGCGGGCGGGGCAACTAAGTTGACCATTGCGGCCAAGCCATGCGAAAATTCGCATGGCGTGGCCGCAGATCGAGGTCAAGGAGTCCGTGACTCCTTGCTGGAGTCCAGAGGGCAGAGCCCTCTGGGGAAGCCTCCTTGCGGGAGTCCAGAGGGCGGAGCCCTCTGGCTAGGAAGTTTCTTTTCGTTGACGATTGATGAAAAAGATTTAGGTTTTGGCCATGGACATATGGAAGCATTTTTGTGATCATTACTTTCATTTTAATGCGATTGGAATGGGGATTGATGTAAGTAAAATTGATACATTTGACAATATTTTGGCGAAGATCGATCGGGAAAAAATTTTTAAAGAAATGGCGGCATTGGAAAGCGGTGCCATTGCCAATTTCGATGAGCATCGTATGGTAGGGCACTATTGGTTACGCAACCCTGCTATCGCACCTTCCAACAATTTAAAAACGGCGATTAGTGAAATATGGAATACCTTAGATCGTTTTGTATACGCGGTACATTCTGGGGACATTTGCGGTCAAAGTGGAAAATTTAAAAATGTTTTATGCATTGGCATAGGAGGTTCTGCGCTTGGTCCCCAGCTTGCATGCAAAGCCCTATGCCACGGTCCCCGAAACAGAATGGCCTTGTCCTTCATCGACAATACGGACCCTGACGGCATTGATTTTGCGCTAGCACAACTCGATGGAAAACTCGGCGAAACGCTAGTGATTGTGACATCGAAGTCGGGAACAACACCTGAGACGCGCAATGGAATGTTAGAAGTGGAGTATGCCTACGGGCGATCGGGACTGACTTTTTCCCGCCATGCGGTGGCGATTACTTGTGAAGACAGCCAATTGGATTGGCAAGCAAAAAAGGAAGGTTGGCTCAAGCGTTTTCCGATGTGGGACTGGGTTGGAGGACGGACGAGTATTGCTTCCATTGTAGGTCTTCTACCGATGGCGCTGCAGGGTATTGATTACAAAAAATTTCTCGACGGCATGCGCGACATGGATTCTCTGACGCGTGTCCACGAAAAAGCAAACCCGGCCCTACTTCTCGCCGCAGCATGGTACGCTGCGACGAGCGGTAAGGGAGAAAAGGCAATGGTTATTCTCCCCTACAAAGACCGATTAGATTTATTTTCAAAATTCCTACAACAACTTATTATGGAATCCCTTGGGAAAAAATTAGACCGCAACGGCAATGAGGTGGAGCAAGGTCTAACGGTCTATGGAAACAAAGGTTCCACGGACCAGCACGCCTATGTGCAGCAACTGCGCGATGGTATTAATAATTTTTTTATTACTTTTATCGAAGTTTTATCGGATCGTTCGGAAGTATCGCCGTTTGTCGAAGAAGATATCACGGCGGGTGATTACTTGGAAGGATTTTTTCTTGGGACGCGCCAGGCATTGCATGAAAACGGGCGAGAATCCATTACAATTACCATTGACAAGATCGATGCATACCATCTTGGTATTCTCATTGCGCTCTATGAGCGCGCCGTCAGTTTTTACGCTTCCATAATTAATATCAACGCCTATCATCAACCGGGTGTTGAAGCGGGAAAAAAAGCAGCCAATGCCATATTACAATTACAAAAATCAACCCTACAATACCTTCGCAATAATCCAAAACAATCCTTTTCCGCAGAAAATATTGCCCAAGCATTGGAGAGCAATGACATTGAAATCATTTTTAAACTTTCGGAACACCTCGCCAGTAACCGTCGCATTCAATGTTTAAAAGGAGTTCACTTTTCCCAAAACACGTATCAATTCTTTGATTGACATTCCTTATTTTTATTTAGTGTTAGGTCGGTTGGGAGGTGAGAGTTTATGCCCGTTGATGTAAATTTAAGAAAAGGTGAAACAATCGACAAGGCTTTGCGTCGTTTGAAGAAAAAACTCGAACGCGAATCGATTTTACGCGATGTCCGTGAGAAACGTTACTTCGAAAAGCCATGTGCAAAGCGCCGTCGACTCAAAAAAGTCGCCATTTTTAATAATATGCTACGTAGGAGATATGAAAATATGTAAATTCTAACCTTTTTTAACGGTATGCTACGAGACATAGGACGTGGGCTATGCGCACGTCCTTTATGATTAAGGACTTTCATTGCCCCTTGGGTGAAATTTTCAAGGGAAGACTATTCAAGAAATTCATACAATATCGTTCTCCTTCGCGCATCTCACCTATTTCTTCTTTACTTTTGTCTTTGAGACCGCAGAGATGTAAATAACCATGGACCAAATATAATTTTATTTCTTCTTCAAAAGTCGTACCATAGAATCTACTTTGTTCCAAAGCATACGAAGGACACACAACGATTTCTCCTGCAAAATTTAAAGCCGAATCCCCTTGGAAAGTGACAACATCCGTTGGTGAATCGTCACCGAGAAACTGGCCATGAATAATTTCTATCTTTTTTTTGGAAACGAAAGCAATGGACAAATCTCCTTTTTCAAGAAAAAACCGTCCGTTACGATCTAGAGTCCAAAATAAGTTACGGACACCGTCCTCAGAGACGATCGCATGGCAACGGACATTACAAATCTCCACCACCCTTAAATTTTCCACAATGGAAATAATTATTTTTTAATTTCTCGATGTAACGTATGGCGGCGCAAAAATTTATTGTATTTCATTTTTTCGACGCGCTCGGTCTGTAATTTTTTGTTACGAGTCGACATATAACGCGACACCGGTTTTCCTTCCGCCCTCGCTTCCGTACATTCCAAAATAATATGTTCCCTAGCCATGGTAATTAGATTACAAATGATGCGTTTTTTTCGTACACGTCAAGCATTAAAATGGAATTTAAATTTAAGGCATTGAATTTTTCAAATAGTGAATCAAGATCATATTTTTGGCGCATCGATTCCGTAAATGCGTGTAAGATGACATCGAAGGCATCAAAAACCAGCCAGCCACTCAGCGGCTGATAATCTACGCGACACAACTGTCCTCGGCGATGTTTAAATGTTTGGTAAAGTTCATCGCCGATTGCCCTGAGATGGGCTTCGGAAGTGCACGTTGTCAATATGACATAATCCGCAATGTTCGACACACCACGAATGTCAAAAATTCTAGAATTGGCACACTTTTTGTCCACAATAATTTGGCAGCAACTCACTAATGCCTGGGGGAAATCCTTCACCATGCGTTTTTTTATAGGATTAATCATCTCCATTGGCAAGCTTCAACCGCAGCAACACTCGTAGCGTCCCTCCCTATTCTCCTGGACAATATTTCGCAATTCTAGCAACTGTAAACGGGGAATGAGATGTTGAATTGGAATTTCCAACTCCGCCGAAAGTCCATCCAAGTCAATGGCACCTTTTTCCCGTAGAAAGCTAGCAATTTTGCGTTCCACAGGATCCTGTAAAGATACGAGAGGATCCGTTACATTTCGCTCAGTAAAGTTTAAAAGCTGCTGACGCGAATAGGCCAATTCCTGCAAAATATGATCCATACAACTTACCAATGTCGCCCCATTGCGAATGAGATCATGGCATCCCTGACTCATTCGTTGATCGGTACGCCCGGGAACGGCCATAATATGCCGTCCGTATTCATTTGCGATATTGGCCGAAATCATGCTACCGCCGCTACAGTCACTTTCGATTACAATCAGATGGGAGCATATGCCAGCAATGATGCGATTACGAATGGGAAAAGTAACCCTATCGGCCTCTTTTCCCAACGGGAATTCGGAAAGAACACTGCCATTTTCTGCGATTTTTCCATAGAGTGTTCTATTTTCATGGGGATAGATAACATCGAGACCGGAACCGAGGACCGCTACCGTCTTTCCTTCCCCCGATAGCGCACCCTCGTGGGCCGCTTTATCGATGCCCAATGCCATGCCACTTACGATGATAAAGCCCAGCGATGCCAGTTCCCGGGCAAAATCACGGGCAATTTGCAAACCATAGACCGTAGCCTTGCGTGTACCGACCATAGCAATACAATTATTTCGACTTAAATCCAAATTCCCTTTGACGTAGAGGCCCACGGGGGCATCATAGATTTCCCGGAGTAGAGGGGGATAATTTTTATCCTTCTGGGTAATAAATTTTGCTCCCATCGTGGTAAGTCGTCGTTGTTCCTGTTTCCAATCAAAATATTGCTCCCAATGGGCGATATGTTCCGCAGCCGCGCGTGAAACCCCGCCTATGGAAACAAGTTCCTCATAGGAAGCGGAAAAAATACGGCGAATTTTTCCGTTAAAGCGCTCTTTCAGTCGGCGAAAAGTTACGGGACCGACTTCCGGTAGCGCATTTAAAATAATCCATAAAATAAGTTCTTCTTCTCCTTCCATGCAAAACGAATCGCACAAAATTTTCTATTTGTCGATATTTTTTTTTAAACTTTTCCCTGGAATACATAAAATTTCGCAATAAATTACAAACAAAAAACATTTTTAGATTGATTTAGTTTTATTTTTGATCATCCAGGAAGGACATTTTCCAGAAAAACATCTTGACAATGGTGAACCTGCTCCAAGGCTAACAGGTAAATATTTTCATTTTGCATTTTCTAGGATGGAGAATTCCAATTTCCGGGATTTTCAGGAAAAGCATTTCGGATTGGTGCAGGCGGCGACGGAAGGTAACAAAGATTTAATTTTGATGTGCCGCCTACTCCTATCCTTTCTGTCTCTGAGGAATTAGACTACACTGTCAAGTTGTTTTTGGAAATATTTACATTTTTACTTCTAAAATGGAAAAACTTCAATTTCCGATGGAAGCATCCCGGGTTGGCGTAGGTGGCAACGGAAAGATGGCGAAGGTTTAATTTTAACGCGCCGCTTGCTCCCACCCTCTACCTGTCAGCCTTGGGCGAAAAAGGGTAACTGTCAAGATGTTTCGAGGAAAATAATCTTACGAATTTAGCAGAATTTGGATCGTTCGATGGCAGTGGTAATATGCGGCGGAGCTATGTAATCGCTGGAAAATTTG
>JAIRZB010000003.1 GCA_031267435.1 Puniceicoccales bacterium
GATCGTGTGATAGAATTTATCGATAACGATTCACTTCGAGCCGTAAAAAATGTAACCATTAATGAACCCTATTTCGTAGGGCATTATCCAGGGCATCCGGTCATGCCCGGAGTTTTACAAATCGAAGCAATGGCTCAAGCGGCAGGAATACTGATGCTAAAGCGCTACCAATATGAGCAACGGTTGGCGTATTTTATGAGTTGCGATAAGGTAAAATTTCGGAAGCCGGTAACTCCGGGAGATCAATTAGAAATTTCCGTAAAAATCATAAAATATCACGGCGATAAAATCGGTGTCGCGTCGGCGGAATGTAAAATAGATGATCTGGTCGTATCCTCAGCGGAACTTGTTTTTTCAGTGGTTAAAACATCATGAATATTCATCCGACGGCGATCATTGAAAATGGGGCAAACATTGCGGAAGAGGTGTCAATCGGCGCCTTTGCCTTCATCGGAAAAAATGTTACCATCGGTTCCGGATCGGTCATCCAGCACCACGCTTCGGTCGATGGATATACCATTTTGGGGGAAAACAATGTGATTTTTCCCTACGCTTTCTTGGGAGGCCAAACGCAGGATTTGAAATATACCGGCGAACAGACCGGACTTGAAATTGGGCATCATAATATCTTTCGCGAATACGTGACGATTCACGGTGCTACGAATGGAAGAAATATCACAAAAATTGGCCATCACAATGCATTTCTAGCCCACGCTCACGTGGCACACGATTGTACGGTCGGCGATCATGTTATTGTAAGCAGTTTGGCGGCCCTGGCCGGACATGTTATCCTTGGCAATTATGTAAATATCGCATGGAATTCCGGTGTTCACCAATTTTGCCGTATCGGGGATTACGCAATGCTAGCGGCAAGCTCCAAAACGGTTATGGATATTTTACCCTTTATGCTTGCCGAAGGACAACCGGCACGGACACGCTATTTTAATAAACTCAATCTGCAACGCCATCAATTTTCTGAAGCGGATATCGAACACGTGAAAAACATTTACCGCATTCTCTTTCATTCCTCCAAAAACCATTCCGAAGCGCTAGTACAATTGAAATGTTCCCAACAAACTTCAAAAGTCTACGATACTGTTATTCAAGCGATCGAGTCCTCCCAGCGCGGTTTTTGTTAGAATGCGATTTTTCTGCTTGATTAAGGTGAAAGACAATTTATCCTCTAACCCATGGATTTTTTTAGGAGCTGTCTTACAGGAATATCATTTTTCATAGGCAGTTTTGGTGTTGCTCATACTTCGGCAAGTATATCGATTGCTTCAATCTTAACGCCGGGAAAAGCAACGGAAGTACCGAAAGAGGAAACGAAAGTCTCAAAGAAAGAAGAAATTAAAATGGAAACAACGTTGATTATTCTCAAGCCAGACTGTATGGAAAAAGGGCTTGCAGGGGAGGTTATTGGACGATTGAACAAAAAAGGATGCGAAATTGTGGGTTGCAAAATGATGATTTTGCCCGAGAATTTATTAAAGGAACATTATAGCCACATCGCAGCTTTACCCTTTTTCCCGGATATTCTTATGTTTATGCGTTCGAAACCGGTCATTTTAATCGCATTGAGAGGAGAAAATATCATCGCTGAAGTGCGCGCTTCACTGGGACCAACGGATTCTACAACCGCTCCCAAAGGTACAATACGCGGTGATTGGGGAATGGATAAGATGCGTAATATTGCCCATGCTTCGGATAGTGAGGCTAGCGCCCAGGCGGAATTGAAACGTTTTTTTACTCCAGAGGAATTGTTTTTAAAGTAGCAAATAAAATACTCAACACGTGAAAAAATTGATCGTGTTCCGAAAAATTTAGTTTTGAGTTTTTTTCCAATCGGCGGCAATTGCAAAAAGATTTTTTTCAATTTCTTCCGTCAGTTGGCCTTCTAGGTTAATTTGCGCTAAAGTTTTTATTCCGCCAGTCAAGAAATAGGAGAGGAGGGATTCCGCTGCAGTATTGACATCGCAAAGCGCTATGGAATCGAAAATGCCTGCCCTAATCGCCCAAAGGAGGATAATTTGAGCCGATACACTCCGCGGCGCATTGGCCGGCTGTTGGAATAGTGCCACAATGCGCGCTCCGCGATCAAGTTGTTGCTGCGTCTTTGTATCGAGGTCGGATCCAAATTGCGCAAAGGAACTCAATTCATAGTATTGGCCAAGTTCCAACTTCAATTTGCCAGCAACCTGTTTGAATGCCTTTATTTGTGCCGCGGAACCTACCCGCGAAACAGAAATACCAATGGAAATCGCCGGTCGCACACCTTTGTTGAATAAATCCGTATCGAGAAAGATTTGGCCATCCGTAATCGAGATCACATTCGTCGGGATATACGCCGAAATATCACCCGCCTGGGTTTCAATGATCGGGAGCGCCGTAAGCGAACCGTTACCATAGGCCGCATTGAGTCGAGCTGCTCGTTCCAGGAGTTTGGAGTGCAAATAGAAAACATCGCCCGGATAGGCTTCCCGACCGGATGGACGCTTTAAAATGAGACAAATTTGACGGTAAGCAACCGCATGCTTCGAAAGGTCATCGTAAACGATTAGCGCATCCATGCCGTTGTGCATAAACCATTCGCCTATCGCACAGCCCGCATAGGGCGCAATGTACTGGTTAGCGGGGTTATCGGCAGCGGAAGAATTGACGATGATGGTAAATTCCATGGCATCGTGATCCGCTAGCGTTTTAATGGTACGCGCAATTGTAGAATTTTTTTGTCCAATGGCAACATAAATGGAATAGACCGGGCGAAAATCCGGATTACCGGAAGCGAGGCCTTCCCGATTAATGTTTGCCTGGTTAATAATGGTATCAATGGCAATTGTCGATTTTCCTGTCGCACGATCACCGATAATCAGTTCCCGTTGTCCGCGACCAATGGGAATCATA